>NZ_JBEXIK010000026.1:0-87876 GCF_040608515.1 Micromonospora sp. NPDC005173 | reverse complement strand
GCGACACCTGCTACCCATCACCAAAACGACCACCGCCACCTCGCCCGAAACACCGCAACCAACCAACCAACGGGCTTAATGAAAGACGGAGGCTAGCCCCAACGGATAGCTGTGCTCCTGGTTCAGTCGAACGTTCCCCGCTGAGTCCAAGCCCGGCAAAATCGTCAGGTGATGCCGATTAGTGCCAGCGGCGGGTGCACGCGCAGATCGGTGATTGCGTAGACGGTCTCGGTGGTGAGCCTTCTCCACTTCGGACGATCAACAAGGCGTAGGAACCTCGATGACTATCTGAACGGTCATGCCCGCCTGCTACCACCAGCACGGGCACGTCTACACCAACCACATCAAGCCGGGCACCCCACGACTTCGCCGGGCATTGGTTGCGACTATGTGCGGCATGCGGGATCTCTCCGATCGTGTCGACTTGTATCTTATCTGCGGCACCCGCGCAACGGGCAGTTCACTACTGCTCAGAACTGCTCGGGTTGTTGGAGTCCACGGCTGTCGCCGGTCATCCGCAGGCGTTCTTCCGCTCACCTGATGAACCACTGTGGGTCGACCGCTGGCAGATCCGCCGCACCGCCGAGGGTGGGTTCAACTACGCGGACTACGTGCAGACTGCGCTGGCCGCCGGCCGGGCAGACAACGGGTGTTCGGCGCGAAGCTCGTCCGCGTAGCGACGCGAAGCGCCCTTGATGCCGGCCGGGTGGCGTGGATACTTGGCGCGCCTGGGGACGGACTTGTCTGCCCCCAGCCGGTCCGGCGTACAAGACGGCGGCGGAGGCCGATTCCAGCGACGTGTTGAGGGAGCCCGTAGTGGATATCGACGCGCTGCTCCCACGCGGACGGACACCGCGGGACTATCTGGACGTCGTTGCGGACCCACGAATCGATCAGGACGGGCTGCGTACTCTTGCCCGCAATCCCTACTCGTTCGTGCGGCTGGCCGTCGCCAAGGACATTCGCACAGGCGCGGCAACCTTGACCGAGCTGCTCGCAAGCGAGTTCAACCAGTGGGACCGTACCTACCTGCTCCGGCTCGTCGCTCAACACCCACAGGCGGACCGAGGTGTCCTGCTCAAGGTCCTACAGGAGGCCGACGTCCTGCTACGTCAGCCCGACGCTCGACCGTATGCCGCAGCGATTGTGCTAGCCAGTCGCCAAGAGTTGGAACCTCATGAGGTTCGCCGCTTGCATGGCCTACCGGGTGCATCGCGACGGATGCGTCGGGGCGTGGAGCGGGCACTCGCGCGACGACCATGAAACCCGAGGGCAGGCCCGGACTTGCTGACTACGGTTCACGATCATGGAAGCCTCGATCGCAGGCGTTCTCTTCTACGGCCTGAGCCTGCCTTCTACATCCCGTTGCAGAGGCACCATTGCGTCAGTCAGTTATCGAGGTGCCATTCCGTCCCGGACATGGAGGGCCAATGCCGCCGCACGAGGCGCAGCGACCGTTCATCGCGCTCGGCGCGATGTCGATGAGAGTGTTACTGCAGGCGTATTCAGCGGCGGCGCGGCGCGGAGCAAGCAGCGTCGGCACCCTCGACCTGCTGTGCCGGGTGGCGCTTTACGCCAAGTCGGTCCCGCCGTGGCTGCTTGCGGGCTCAAACGGTGCGAACCTCATGCGGATGGTTGCAGATCCGCGCCGGATCCCAGCCGGGCGAACAGTCAGCGAACTGTTGTCCGAGTCGGTCAGCGAGTTCGACCAGGAGGTGCAAGCGATTCTGCGCGAGGTCGAGTGGAGAATCAACCGCCGGCCGGACAGGCGGCTCAGAAATCCTGACGTGCAGGACATGCGCCCTCGCCCATCGTGGACGAATGGCGTTCGTACGGCCCTGGCCGGCGCGCTGCATGCCGCGCGCGACAACCGTGTACCGTTCGCCAACCTGTCTCATCTCGTGCTCGGCATGCTGCAGCTGCGCGGCTGCGACGGGACCCACTATGTATTCCCCTCTGAGTACGCGCGGCTGTCGGCCATTGACCGGTTGGGCGCCGAGCCGACGATGTGCAGGACCGACGAGCCCTATCCGGACCTCGACGACGAAAGGTTGGCGCTCTGGCCAGGCTCTGGGTCGCTGCTCGACCGACTCGCGGGACGGTTTTTCGCGCGCGCATCTCGACTCAGCCGCCTCGGCCCGATCCTGGTCGGAGTCGAGTTCGAGGCGAAACGCCAGGCAATCCGGCTCGACCATGACGTGATCGGCCCACTGCACATCCTGCTCGCGGTGCTCACACATGACGCCTCGCTCGAAGCGGCCCGACTCCGGGTGCCCGGCCACACTCCGGCCGCAACCGAGGTTCGGCCGTCCTGCGCATCCCCGGTGTCGATGCCGACCGCCTGCGCCTGCTGGCCGCGCGGCGCGGCGGGCCCGAGGAGCCGCCGGCCGAGGTGCTCACCAAGCAACTGAGCAGTCAGCGCCCAGGCGACCCGTTCACGGGCACCGACGTCGTCACCGCGATGGCACGAGCCATGGAAATCTCGCTTGCCTACCGGCACCCCGACACGGGTACCAGTCACCTCTTGCTTGCGCTGATCGAGGACGATGCCGGCGACGGCAGCGCTATTCTGCGCGACCTCAGCGTCGACCCGACGGCGCTACGAGCGCGCGTCGAGCAAGACCTTCGTGCCGCACCCGCCGCTTGGTAACCGCCGGCCGGCCAACAACCAGCCGTCCTTTCGTGAACGACACCGCCGAGGGACTACGGAAGGTTGACCAACTCAATACGGACTTCGGCGGCCGTAGTGATCGCTTCGACCGGGAGCGGAAAGCCGCTGACCTGGGGGTGATGCTGGTGCGCCCGGCAGGATTCGAACCTGCGGCCTTGGGATTAGAAGTCCCCTGCTCTATCCGCTGAGCTACGGGCGCGTGGCGTGGATGTCGCGCCAAGAGGGTACCGCCGCCCCGCCGGCCGGCGGGGAAAAGGGTGCCCGCGTCCACGTTGCCGAGCAGGGTCTCACGGAGGACGGGTGGCCGGCATCCGGGTTCCCACGGACCGACCCGGCGCTGGACCGTACCCTCGGCTGGTGCTGCTGGACTCCGAGGCCGAGAACGACGTCGCCTACGAGCTGTGCCAGATCGTCGGCCGCGCCATCCTGCCGTACCGGTCGTCGGACGACACCGATCATCGCTTCGGCACCGCGTTCTTCTTCCAGGGCACCGACGACCCGGTGGGGGAGTCGCTGCTGACGGCCGCCGACCTCGTCGGTACCCCGGGCGGGGAGTTGGGTCTGCGGCCGAGCGTGACCGAGCCGGCCGGGGTCGCCCCGGCCGCCGTCATGGAGGGCGAGATCAGGCCCGGCTGGGCACGCTTCCCGAGCGACGGCGTCGCGGTGCTGCCTACCGGCGGGTTGCACCGGTACGCCGGCGACGGTGGCTGGTCGTGGCGGGTCCAACCGGTGCCCGCCGGGATCGCCGCCGGCCCCGAGGTGGTCGCCCGCCTCGGCGCCGACGCGACCTCCGCCTTCGTGCTGGCCCACGGGGTACGCGAGGACGGGTCGCGGCCCCTGGAGGTGGCGATCGAGCGGGTGGTCCGGGACGGGGACACCGTGCGGATCACCACGGAGCTCCCACCGGGGTACGTCGGGGCGCCGGTCTTCGTCGTGCAGGCCGACGCCACCGGGGAGGTGTCGCTGTACTGCCTGGGTCTGGTGCTGCCCGGCGTCGGTGGTCACCCGGTGGCGACCTTCGACCGGATCCGGGCCGTCCTCCCGCCCACGCCGGGCGACGCCTGAGGCGCGACCCGCGCCGACTCGCCGGCGGGTACGACTGCCGCCAGCGAGCCGTTGTCCGGTCGGGTCAGCCGACGGCCGTCGCCGCACCTGCCGGATCGGACGCCGGACGCCGAATTTTCGGCAGCAAGGCTCCGTCCCCCGTCGACGTGGTGTCGGGCGAGGCGGTGTCCGTTGGGGCGGCGCCGGGCGAAGCAGCGTCGGTCAAGACGGTGTCAGCCGGGCCTGCCGGGGCGGTGGGGCCTGCGGCGAGGAACGCCTCGGCCCACCGGCCGACCTCGTCGAAGACCTTCCGGCGTACGGCGGGGCCGGAGAGCGTGAGGTCGTGCAGCCCGCCGTCGAAGCGGGCCAGGGTGACGTGGCGGCCGAGGCGGGGCGCGTACCGGACCATGTGCTCGACATCCAGCACGGCGTCGGCCAGGGTCGCGTTGTCGTGCCATTTGGTACCCCGGAACGAGCGGGTCGAGCAGGCCATCAGCACCGGCACCTGGATGTCCAGCCCGGCGCGCAGTCGGCGTTGGCCGGTGCGGATCGCGTTCAGCCAGCCGGCCCGGACCGGGAACCCGCCCAGCGGCTTCCACGCCAGGTCATAGGTCCACTCGCCGCGGTGGTCGGCGTGGAGGCTCTCGCCGTACACCTTGCCCAGCCCGAGCGGCAGGATGCGGTGCGGCGCCCTGCGGCCCAGCCGGGAGGCGGCGGCCGCGAGGGGTCGGCGCACCGCCCAGGGGGCGTTCAGGTCGAAGAAGGGGCTGTTGAGCACCAGCCCGTCGACGGTGCCGGCGTCGCGGCGGGCGTCCGCCCAGAGCGAGATGATCAGGCCGCCGGTGGAGTGGCCCATCGCCAGCAGGGTGTCGTGCCCGTCGTCCTTGCGGATGATCTCGGCGGCGGCGTCCAGCTCGGGGAAGTAGTCGCTGATGTCCTGGCAGAAGTTCGGGGTCTGGTGCGGGAGCAGGCTGCGACCGTACTTGCGCAGGTCGAGGGCGTAGAAGTCCCAGCCCCGTTCGGCGAAGAAGTCGGCCAGGTGGGTCTGGAAGAAGTAGTCGACGAAGCCGTGCACGTAGAGCACGGCCCGCCCGGTGGGGCGCTCGGCCCGCCGCCGGACCAGGGTCGCGACGACCGGTCCCTCGTCGTCGGTGCCCAGGTCGATCGTCTGCCGCTCGTACGGCGGCCCCAACACGTCCGGTTCCACGTTTGCGACGCTACGCCGGCAACCTACCGAGCGGTAGCCCCGCGCCCCGCGTGCACCTGTCCGCCCCGCGATCTTGCACTTGTTGCCTCCGCGCGGAAGGCGCGAGAGGTGCAAGATCGCGGGGCGGAGAGGGGCGCGGTTAGGCCGTTTCCGCGTCGGCGCGGCTCGGGTCGGCGGCCGGTAGTGCCTCCGGCTCCTCGGTTGGGTCGACCTGGCCCTGCGGCTGGCTGACGTCGCGCAGGTGCTTGTTGTGCCGGGGCTCCTGCCGGGTCTTGGCGTCGTTGAGTCGCCGGCGCAGGTCGTCACGGACGTCGTTGAGCGCGGCGTGCAGGTCCTCCTCGGCGGAGGTGGTGACGATCTTCTGGCGGCCGGCGACCCAGCACTCCAGCGTGACCTTCTGCCCCCGGACCTCCCGGTCCTTCACCGACACCTCCAGCTCGGTGGCGTCGGCGTGGAAGCTGGCCAGCCGGGCGTCGAGGGTGGCGAACTGCTCGGCGATCCAGGTGCGGTCGCCCTGCGAGAACCCGGTGCCAACCCGCAGGCATTCCGCCACGGTGGCCGGGTTCGCCACGGCGCTCATCGCCGCGCCTCGGAAGCGGTTGCGGAGCCGATGGTGGTGATCATCATGGCGCTGACCTCTCGTCGACGTGGAGCTGTCGGTGGTGCCTTGATCAAGTCCATACCCAGTTCGGCCGGACCCGGAACCGCCGTCCGCCGCCCGAGTGGGTTGGCCGTACCACACCGGGCCGTGATCAGGGCGTTGTCCACAGGTGGCTTCGTCATCCACAGGTCGGGGTGGGGTGCTGGCGGAGGCGGTCCAGACCGCTCAGGCTCGTGCCGAGTCGACTCGCGCTGGCAGGCCCCCGATCCCCTGGAGGGACGATGTTCGACACCTACGTAGCAATTGTCGGCAATGTGCTGACAACGCCCGAGTGGCGACGTACCACCCAGAGCAACACGCTGGTGGCCAACTTCAAGGTCGCCTCCACCGCCTGCCGGCTCGACCGGGACACCGGCCGCTGGGTTGACGGCAACTCGCTGCGGGTTCGCGTCAACTGTTGGCGCAAGCTCGCCGAAGGGGTGGCTGCGTCGGTGATGGTCGGTGACCCGGTGGTGGTCTGCGGCCGGCTCTACACCCGCGACTGGACCGATGACGCCGGTAACCACCGCACGCTCTACGAGCTGGAGGCGGTCGCCGTCGGCCACGACCTGTCCCGGGGTCGGGCGCGGTTCCTGCGCAACCGGCCGAGCACGACGACCAGCACGGTGGAGGACGCGGACGCGGAGAGTCGCGTGCACGGCGAGCCCACCGAGCCGGTACCGGCCGGGCAGGCGCCCGTCCTGCCCGACGACCGTCCGCTGGACGACGACTTCGAGCTGTCCGACTTCGGCGCGCCGCACACCAGCCCGTTCGCCGACACCAGCCCGTTCGCCGATGCCGGCCCGGTCGACGACGGCGCTCCCGTCGGCGGCGGCGGCGTGCAGGCCGGGGACGACGACGACGAACTGGCCCTCCCGCCCAGAACGGACGACGACGACCTGGACGACGAGCGGGATGACGAGTTGGGCCCGGTGCCGGACGAGGTGGAGCCCGCGCCGTCCGGTCGGGGGCGGCGTGGCCGGGGGCGGGTCCCGCAGCCGGCGTGACCTTTAGCTCGACCGTCCCAGCCTGTCGTGGACGGCGGCTGGGACGGGGTCCATTCCGGGCTGTCTCGGACGGTGGCCGGGATGGCGGTTCCACCGATGCGAGAGAGCCGCGTCGGTGGGCTGGTGGTTCGCAGGCACGTCACGACGGGGGCGGGGTGGCGACGCGACCGGCGTCGTCACCCCGCGTGACCGCAAGGGCGGGGCCTCGTCCGCGTTGGCCGGGGCGGTTCACGGGCGTGCTGGGCCGGCTCGTGGGCGCGGCGGCCCGCATTGGGGGCGCGCCTGCCGACGGGCTCGTGGAATGCGGCGGGCCGGGTTGGTTCACGGGGTGCTCGTCTAGGCTGGCCGGCCGGAGGTGGTGTGCGTGCGACGGACAGCGCCGGTGGCGAACGCGGTGGGGCTGCTGGCCGGGTACGCGCTGGACAGGCTGCTCGGCGACCCACGCCGGTGGCACCCGGTGGCCGGCTTCGGGCAGGCCGCCGGTGCGCTGGAGCGTCGCCTCTACCAGCCGGACCGGACGGCAGGTGCGGCGTTCACCGCGCTGGCGGTGGGCGGGCCGGTGCTGCTCGGTGCGATCGCCGCGGCAGCCACCCGCAATCGGCCGGTCACCCGGGCAGTGCTCGTCGCTGCCGGCACCTGGACCGTGCTGGGCGGTCGCACGCTGCGACAGGAGGCCACCGTCATGGGGCAGACGCTGCGTGACGGCGACCTGCCCGCCGCCCGGGGACGCCTCGGTAACCTCTGCGGCCGGGACCCGTCGACCCTCGGTGAGTCGGAGCTGGCCCGGGCCACCGTCGAGTCGGTGGCGGAGAACACCTCCGACGCGGTGGTCGCCCCGCTGGTCTGGGGTGCGGTTGCCGGCCTGCCCGGGCTGCTGGGCTACCGCGCGGCGAACACCCTCGACGCGATGGTCGGGCACCGGTCGGCGCGCTACGCCCGGTTCGGCACCCCGGCAGCTCGCCTGGATGACGTGCTCAACCTGGTGCCGTCCCGGCTGACCGGGCTGCTCACCATCGCCGTCTCGCCGGTCGCGAACGGCAACCGGGAGCAGGCCTGGCGCGTGTGGCAGCGTGACCGCAACGATCACCCGAGCCCCAATGCCGGTCAGTGCGAGGCGGCGATGGCCGGCGCTCTCGGCGTCCGCCTCGGTGGCCGAAATGTCTACTTCGGGCGCTCCGAGGTGCGCCCTTTCCTGGGTGACGGCCCCCGCCCCGAGGCGCGCCACCTGAAGCGGGCCGCCCAGATCTCCGGCGCCGTCGGCCTGGCCGCCCTCGGGCTGGCCGTCGCGTACCCGCTGACCGTCGGGCGCCTGGCCGGCGCCATCGGCCGACGCGGGCTGATCGCCGCCCTTGGCCGACGCGGGCCGGTTGACGGCGTTGGCCGGCGTGGCTCGGGCGGCGGCGGTGGGCGCGGGCTGGTCGCCGCCATTGGTGGGCACGGATCGGGCGGTGCCGGTGCGCGGCCGCGCGGTTGGCGAGCCGTCGCGGCGAGGCGGGGGAGCGGGCGGTGAGCGGCGGGTTGCTGGTTGCCGGCACCACCTCCGACGCCGGCAAGAGCGTCCTCACCGCCGGCATCTGCCGTTGGCTGCACCGGCAGGGCGTGAAGGTGGCGCCGTTCAAGGCACAGAACATGTCGAACAACTCGGCGGTGGTGGTCGGGCCGGACGGGCGCGGCGGCGAGATCGGCCGGGCCCAGGCCATGCAGGCCGCCGCCTGCGGGCTCGCCCCGGACCTGCGGTTCAACCCAGTGCTGCTCAAGCCGGGCAGCGACCTGGCCAGCCAGGTGGTGCTGCTCGGCGAGGCGGTCGACACGATCACGGCCGGCACCTTCCGGCAGCTGCGTCCCCGGCTGGCGGAGACCGCGTACGCGGCGCTGGCCGAGTTGCGTGCCGCGTACGACGTGGTGATCTGTGAGGGTGCCGGCAGCCCGGCGGAGATCAACCTGCGGGCCGGTGACTACGTCAACATGGGGCTGGCCCGGCACGCCAACCTGCCCACCATCGTGGTCGGCGACATCGACCGGGGCGGCGTGTTCGCCTCGATGTTCGGCACCGTGGCCCTGCTCGATCCTGCCGACCAGGCGCTGATCGCCGGCTTCGTGATCAACAAGTTCCGGGGTGACCTCGGCCTGCTCCAGCCGGGGCTGGACATGCTGCGGCAGGTGACCGGCCGCCCCACGTACGGGGTGCTGCCCTGGGCGCTCGACCTGTGGCTCGACGCCGAGGATTCGCTCGCCTACGGGCGGGTGCTCGGTCGACCGGCCGCCCCGCACGGCACCGAGTGGCTGGACGTTGCCGTCGTCCGGCTGCCCCGGATCAGCAACGCCACCGATGTGGAGGCGCTGGCCACCGAGCCGGGCGTCCGGGTACGCCTCACTGTCGAACCGGCCGAGCTGGCCGCCGCTGACCTGGTTGTCCTGCCCGGTTCCAAGTCGACCGTGGCGGACCTCGCCTGGCTCCGCGAGACCGGCCTCGCCGACGCGATCGCCACCCATGCGGCGGCCGGTAAGCCGCTGCTCGGCATCTGCGGTGGCTTCCAGATGCTCGGCCGGGCGATCCACGACACGGTGGAGAGCCGTCAGGGCAGTGTCCCGGGCCTCGGCCTGCTGCCCATCGAGATCACCTTCGACCCGCGCAAGACCGTCCGGCAGTCGGTGGGCACGGCCGGCGACGACCTGCCGGTGCGCGGCTACGAGATCCACCATGGGTACGTCTCCCGCGCCGACCCCGCCCTGACCCCGCTGCTGACCGTGGCTGACGGCACCGGCGAGGGTGCGGTGCTCGGCGCCCTGCACGGCACGCACTGGCACGGCACGTTCGAATCCGACGGGTTCCGCCGCCGATTCCTCACCGAGGCGGCCCGGCTGGCCGGACGCACCGGATTCCGGGTCGCTCCGGACAGCAGTTTCGCCGCCGCCCGGGAACGCTCGCTCGACCTGCTCGGTGACCTGGTTGAGGAGTACCTGGACACCGACGCCCTCTGGCGCCTCATCGAGACCGGGCCACCCCCCGGCCTCCCCTTCATCCCACCCGGGCCGCCACCGGCCTGACCGGGCCGGGCGTGCCTTGGCCTGAACCGGGCCGGGCGTGCCTCGGCCTGCTGGTTGGGCGGTCTGGTGGGCCGCCTATGGCGACAGCAACGTCAGTGGCGGATGTCGGCCGGGCGGTCAGTGGTGGGGAGGCCGGCGGCGAGCCACGCGTCGACGCCACCGATCATGTCGGTGGCCCGGCGCAGCCCGAGGGTCTGCAGGCTGGCGGCGGCCAGGCTGGAGCTGTAACCCTGCCGGCACACCAGCACGATCTCCCGGTCGTAGGCGGTGGCCTCCGGGATGCGCCAGGCGCTGGCCGGATCGAGCCGCCACTCCAGCACCGTCCGGTCGATGACGACCGCCCCGGGCAGGTCGCCCTGCTCGCGGCGCTGCATCTCGGTACGGGTGTCGACCAGCAGCGCGCCGCCGCGGACCGCCTCGACGGTCTGCTGCGGAGTCAGTCGGTGCAGCCCGGCGCGGGCCTGTTCGAGCAGGGCGTCGATGCCGGGGCTCATCACGTCTCGGAGCACCACCCGATCATGCCGATTCGGGTGCCACCCCGGGCGGCGAACGGTCGCGGCGTCACCCGTCGCCGCCCCAATTCCCCCGGACGTGACGGTGCCCGGCCATGGCCGTCAGCCGGACGTGTCAGCCCGGCCCACGCTGGCCGCTGATTCCGCGTGATCGACTCGGTTTCCCCGACATCGCGGTATCCCTCACGGCGGATACCGCGATGTCAGCGATCTGGAGTCGATCACCCTGACCTGTGGCGGCGGCGGCATACTTCGGTCGTGTACGAACTCGCCAGCCGAGGCCCGCTCGTCGACGGCATCCACCATCCCGCCCTGAGGCGGCCGGAACACGCGAGGCCGCGCTGACCTCCGAAACCGGCCGGCCGGCGCCGGGCCACGAGGCCGGGGACGTCGGGGGATTGGCCGATGGGGCCGGGGACGTCGGGGGATTGGCCGACGGGGCCGGGGACGTCGGAGGATTGGCCGACGGGGCCGGGGACGTCGAGGGAATGGCCGATGAGGCCGAGGACGTCGGGGGATTGGCCGACGGGCCCGGGGACGTCGGGGGATTGGCCGACGGGCCCGGGGACGTCGGAGGAATGGCCGATGGGGCCGAGGACATCGAGGAGGCACCCGGCCACTTGACCGGCAGGTCGACCGTGGTGGTCGTCGAGGCGTACGCCGAGTTGGCCCGCCGGGTGCTCGCGGGCCCGGCGCGGTTGGGGCGGACCCGGTTGGTGGCGGTCGACGGGCCGAGCGGCGCGGGTAAGAGCCGGTTCGCCGCGCACCTCGCGGACGCCCTGGCGGTGCTGGCCGGTGGTGAACGGCCGCCGGTGGTGCACACCGACGACCTGCTGGACGGCTGGGACGACCAGCTCACCTTCTGGCCGCGCCTGGACGAGCAGGTGCTGGCCCCGCTGCGCGCCGGGAGGCCCGGTGCCTACCGGCGCTACAGCTGGATCCGGCGCTGCTTCCTGCCCCACCCGGTCCCGGTGCCGGCCGGGCCGGTGCTGGTCCTGGAAGGGGTCAGCGCCGCGCGCGCCCTCGTCCGGCCGGAGCTGACCCTGGCCGTCTTCGTGACCGCGCCCGCGCCGTTGCGGCTGGCCCGCGCGGTCGCCCGGGACGGGCCGGAGATCCTGCCCGAGCTGCGCCGCTGGCACGCCGGGGAGCGGGCGCACTTCGAGGCCGACGACACGGTCACCCGGGTCGACCTGGTGGTCGACGGTGCGCCGACCCTGCCGCACGACGCCGAGCGGTACTACGTGCGCACCCGTTGACCCGAGCGGGGCATGGACGCCGGCCACCGGCTGGGGCACGATGCGGGAAAGGTCGGGTACGGCGAACGGGGAGCCACATGTCGGCAACGGACACGCCCGCACGGCGTCGGATCACCCTGACCGGCATCAGCTCCCGGGCCTGGGAGCACCCGGCCGACCGCGGCGCTCTGGTCGCGTTGCGGGAGCTGCGCGGGTTCGACGACGTGCTGCGGGCGTTCTTCGGCATGTGGAACGAACGCGGCTTCCGGCTCTCCGTGCTGGCCTCCGGCATCCGGGTCGACCACCGGCAGTATCCGGCGGTGTGGCAGCGCTACACGGAGGCCGCCGCGGCGCTCGACGTGGCGGAGCTGCCCGAGCTGTACGTGACCCAGTCGCCCTGGCTGGGGGCCGAGGCGGTCGGCCTGGACCGGCCGTTCATCGTGCTCAACTCCGCCTGCGTCCAGCAGTTCGACGAGGACGAGCTGCGCTGTCTGCTCGGCCACGAGTTGGGGCACGTCGGCAGCGGGCACGCGGTCTACAAGACGATGCTGATGATCCTCACCCGGTGGGCGGCCAACCTGAGCTGGTTGCCGGTCGGCGCGTTCGCGCTGCGGGCGATCATCGCGGCAATGCTGGAGTGGTGGCGTAAGGCGGAGCTGTCCGCCGACCGGGCCGGTCTGCTCGCCGGGCAGGACCCGGCCGCCGCGCTGCGGCTGCTGATGAAGCTCGCCGGCGGCGGTGACCTGTCCCAGATCGACACCACCGCCTTCCTGGAACAGGCCGCCGAGTACGCCGGCGGCGGCGACCTGCGGGACAGCCTGCACAAGATCCGGATGACGGCCTGGAGCACCCATCCGGCGCCGGTGGCACGGGCCGCCCAGTTGCGGCAGTGGATCGACTCCGGGGCGTACGGGCGGGTGCTGGCCGGGGACTACCCGCGCCGCGACGACGACGGCTCGACCAGCGTCTCGGAGGAGATCAAGGCGGCTGCCGAGTCGTACCGGGAGGAGTTCAGCCGGTCCACCGACCCGCTGGTCGGATTGCTGCGTCGGCTCGGTGACGGCGCCAGCGACGTCGGCGAGTGGGTGGGCGGCACCGCCGGTCGGACCCGCTCCTGGATGGATGCCGCCACCGAGGCCGCAGGCCGCGCGCAGCGCGCCGGTCGGGCCGCGCCGGGCGCTCCGGCGGGTGCCGGCTCGCCGGGTGGCGGTGAGGGTACGGGCTCGGCCGGCACGTCGGGGTAAGGCCGGCATACGATGCCGGTCATGACCACACCGATCATGTCCGAGTCCGAGGTGCGGGCCGCCGTCGAGCGGGAGATGCCCGGAGTCCGGGCCGACCTGGAACGCCTCGTCCGTATCCCCGGCATCGCCTTCGAGGGCTTCGACCACTCGCACGTGGAGCGCTCCGCCGAGGCGGTCGCCGAGCTGCTGCGCGGCTGTGGCCTGGACGTCGACATCGTGCGTTCCGGCGGGCAGCCCGCGGTGATCGGCCGTCGGGCCGCCCCGCCCGGCGCGCCCACCGTGCTGCTCTACGCCCACCACGACGTGCAGCCGGTCGGCGACCGGTCGCTGTGGGAGTCCGACCCGTTCGAGCCGGTGGAGCGGGACGGCCGGCTCTACGGGCGGGGCGCCGCCGACGACAAGGCCGGCATCATGGCGCACATCGCGGCCCTGCGCGCGTACGGGGACGCACTGCCGGTCGGCGTGGTGCTCTTCATCGAGGGCGAGGAGGAGTACGGCTCCGACTCGCTGGAGCAGCTGCTGGCCGAGCACCGCGACGAGATCGCCTCGGACGTCATCGTGATCGCCGACTCCGGCAACTGGGACATCGGCGTACCGGCGTTGACCACCTCGCTGCGCGGCATCGTCAACTGCTTTGTCGAGGTCCGCACGCTGGACCACGCGGTGCACAGCGGCATGTTCGGCGGTGCCGTCCCGGACGCGCTCACCGCGCTGGTCCGGCTGCTGGCTACCCTGCACGACGACGCTGGTGACGTGGCGGTGGACGGGCTGGTGGGCCGCGAGGGCGCTGTCGTCGACTACCCCGAGGATCGGGTTCGGGCCGAGGCCGGGCTGGCCGAGGGCGTGCAGTTCATCGGCACCGGCCGGATCACCGACCGGCTCTGGACCAAGCCCGCGCTGGCGGTGCTCGGCATCGACGCCCCGTCGACCGGCGAGGCGCCGAACGCCCTGGTCCCGTCCGCGAAGGCGAAGCTGAGCATCCGGCTCGCTCCGGGCGACGAACCCAAGCGGGCGTACGCGGCGGTGCGCGCGCACCTGGAGAAGCACGCGCCGTGGGGTGCCCAGGTGACGGTCAGCTTCGAGCACGACGGCGATCCGTGCGTGATCGACGCGTCCGGGCCCATGTTCGACGCCGCCCGCTCGGCGTTCCGGACCGCCTGGGACGGCACCGATCCGGTGGACATGGGCGTCGGCGGCTCGATCCCGTTCATCGCCACCTTCCAGGAGATGTTCCCGAAGGCCGCGATCCTGGTGACCGGTGTGGAGGACCCGCACGCCCGCGCGCACGGGCCGAACGAGAGCCTGCACCTCGGAGAATTCGCCCGGGTCTGCCTCGCCGAGGCGCTGCTGCTGGGCAAGGTGGCTGCGGCGGGCACGAACGGGAGCTAGGTGTCGGAACCGTAACTTCCGGTCTGATCTGGGAGTTTGCGGTGTGTCGGGCGCGGGGCTGTTATAGCCTTTCGAACATGAGTACGAACGAGGTGATGGCCCGGTTGGGGGCCGCCGTCAGCGCGCTGGGGGACGTCGACGTCTCCGCGTGGTCCGAGGACACGCTCAACGAACAGCTCGGTGAGCTCTCCGCCGCCCTGGTCGCCCTCGACTCGGTGCTCTCCCGGGTCGCCGGCGAGGTCCGCGCCCGGGGGCTGCGCATCGAGGAACCCGTCTCCGCCTGATCCGCCACCCAGCAGGGTGGCGGCACCCTGCCGACACCGCCCGGGCACGGCAATGCCCGGGCGGTGTCGGAGGTGGCTGGCAGGATGAGGTCCGTGCGGTTCATCGACCTGGCGGCCACCTCCGCCGCCGTGGGCGCCACCAGCGGCCGGCGGGCCAAGGTGGAGCTGCTCGCTGACGCGCTGCGTCGGCTCGACCCGGCCGAGGTGGAGCCCGGCGCCGGCTATCTCGCCGGTGAGCTGCGCCAGCGACAGACCGGGGTGGGCTACGCGAGCCTGCGTGACCTGCCACCGCCGGTCGCCGAGCCGACGTTGACCGTGGCCGCCGTCGACGCGGCCATCGAGCAGATCGCCGCCGTGCAGGGCGCGGGCTCGCAGGCCCGGCGCCGGGCGCTGCTCGGCGCCCTCTTCGCGGCGGCGACCGCCGACGAGCAACGGCTGCTCACCAATCTGTTCAGCGGCGAGCTGCGCCAGGGCGCCCAGGCCGGGCTGCTCGCCGACGCGGTGGCCCGAGCCGCCGAGGTGCCGGTCGCGGTGGTCCGTCGGGCCCTGCTGCTCGCCGGTGACCTGCGCGCGGTGGCCGTGGCCGCGCTGGCCGGGGGCGCCGCCGAGCTGGCCGGGTTCGGCCTGCGGGTCGGCCGGCCGCTGGCGCCGATGCTCGCCCAGAGTGCCCCCTCGGTCGACGAGGCGTTGGCCGCGACCGGCACGCCGGCCGTGGTCGACGTGAAGCTCGACGGCATCCGCATCCAGGTGCACCGCTCCGGCAGCGACATAGCCGTCTTCACCCGCAGCCTCGACGAGATCACCTCCCGGGTGCCCGAGGTGGTCGCCGCCGTCCGTGCCCTGCCCGGTCGGGAGTTGGTGCTCGACGGCGAGGCGATCGGCCTGGACGAGACCGGCCGCCCGCTGCCGTTCCAGCAGACCTCCAGCCGGGCCGCCCGGCGCACCACGCCCAGCACCACCGGGCGCACACCGGTTGCTCCGGCGGTGCTCGCAGCCGCCGCCAGCACCGGCCAGGCCGTGCTGACTCCGTACTTCTTCGACCTGCTGCACCTCGACGGTGACGATCTGATCGACCTGCCCGGCCGGGAGCGGTGGGCCGCGCTCGCCGGCGCGGTCGACGCGTCGCTGCTGGTCGGCCGTATGGAGGTCGACGGTCCGGAGCAGGCCGGGGCCGCGTTCGCCGCCGCCCTCGACGCCGGCCAGGAGGGCGTCGTGGTCAAGGCGCCGGACGCCCCGTACGACGCAGGCCGGCGCGGCGCGGCCTGGGTCAAGGTCAAGCCCCGGCACACCCTCGACCTGGTGGTGCTCGCCGTGGAGTGGGGCAACGGCCGACGGCAGGGCTGGCTGTCCAACCTGCACCTCGGCGCCCGCGACCCACGCACCGGTGACTTCGTGATGCTCGGCAAGACGTTCAAGGGGCTCACCGACGAGCTGCTGCGCTGGCAGACCGAACGCTTCCTCGACCTCGCCGTCGAGCGCGGCGACTGGGTGGTCCGGGTCCGTCCCGAGCAGGTGGTGGAGATCGCCTTCGACGGGGTGCAGACGAGTTCGCGCTATCCGGGCGGCATGGCGCTCCGGTTCGCCCGGGTGGTGCGGTATCGCGACGACAAGTCCGCCGCCGAGGCGGACACCATCGACGCCGTCCGCGCCATCCACGCCGGCCGGGCCACCGGCTGACCGGCGGTCAGGCGGAGGGGCTCGGCGTCGGCGTCGGCTCGGCGGCCCGGTCCAGCGGGGCCGGGGTGATGCCGGCGGCGCGGCGGGCCTCCCGGCGGGCCACCCAGCCGTAACCGAACAGGGACATCACGGCGAAGAGCCACCACTGCACGACGTAGCCGAGGTTCTGCCAGTTGTTGGCGTGCCCGACCGGCACCGCCTTGAACATGGGGTCGGCGGCCGGGGTCTGCTCGTCCAGCAGCACGTAACCGCCGTACACCGGGTAGGGCAGCTCACGGGCCAGCCGCGTCACGCCGACCCGTCGGGTCTCCAGCCGACCGTCGCGCCGGTCCACAGCGCCGGCGCCGCTCTCGGTCTCGTGCACCCGGCCGACCACCGTCACGTCGCCGGTCGGTGCGGCGGGCACCTGCGGCTGGGCGGTCGCCCCACCCGGTGCCGGCGGGATCCAACCACGGTCCACGAGTAGCGCGGTGCCGTCGGGGAGCACCAGCGGGGTGAGCACCTCGAAGCCGACCCGGCTGTCCACCGTCCGGCCGCGGACCAGGACAGTGTTCGTCGGGTCGTACCGGCCGGTGGCGGTGATCCGGGTCCAGACCCTGTCCTCGGCGGGGGCCGGGCCGGCCGTTCCCGCACCACCGGTGGGGGCGCGCAGCGCGTCGGTCAGCGGCACCGGGGCCATCCGCAGGCCGGCGTCGATCCGCTCGTTGATCTCGGTGCGCCCTTGGTAGCGGTCCATCTGCCAGTTGCCGAGCAGCACCATGACCGCTGCGGCGACCAGGGTCAGCGCGAACGCGCCCAGCCAACGTGGGCTCAGCAGGAACCGGTACACGGCACCGAGGCTACCCGTATGACCGGGGCCACTGACCTCGGCCGGGTCGGAACGGTCGAGCCGGCCCCGGTTGGCGGTGCTCGCGCGTCGGGCCGGGCGGGTATCGTCACGCGGACGGACCGGCCCCCCGGTCGGCCGTCGCGCGAATCCGCCGCCCCCGCGAGGAGTCGATGATGACCGTCGTGCCGCGTCTGGTGCTCAGCGCGCCGTCCTCCGGGCACGGCAAGAACGCGCTGGCGATCGGGCTGCTCGCCGCCCTGGCCGAGCGGGGTGTCGACGTCGCCGGGTTCAAGCTCGGCCCGGACCACGTCGACGCCGCCTATCTCGGCCTCGCCGCCGGTCGGCCCGGTCGGGTGATCGATCCCCGGCTGGTCGGCGTCGACCGGCTCGCCCCGCTGGTCGCGCACGGCGCCGCGGGCGCCGGGCTCGCCGTGGTGCAGGGCAGCATGGGGCTGTACGACTCGGTCGGTGGCCGCCCGGAGCAGGAGTCCACGGCCGCCGCGGCCGCCGCACTGCGCAGCCCGGTGGTGCTGGTGGTCGACGTGGCCGCGATGGGGCAGTCGGTTGCCGCCTTGGTGCACGGTTTCCGCTCGTACGACGAGCAGCTCTGGCTCGGCGGGGTGATCCTCAACCGGGTGGCGTCCTCGCGGCACGAGGGCATGCTGCGCGAGGCGCTGGACGACGTGGGCGTGCCGGTCTACGGCGCGCTGCGCAGGCAGGACCTGCCGGCGGTGCTGCCGTCGCGTCGGCACGGTGTGGCGCCGGTCGTCGACGGGTCCGCCGATGCCGCCCGCGCGGTCCGCCGGCTGGGCGAGGCGGTCGCCGCCACGGTCGACCTGGAACGGCTGCTCGGTCTGGCCCGCTCCGCCCCGCCGCTGCCCGCCGAGGCATGGTCACCGGAGGAGGCGCTCGGTTCGGTGCCGGTCCTGGCGGACCGCCCGCTGGTGGCGCTGGCCGGTGGGCCGGGCGGCAGCTTCAGCCACCCGGAGACCGCCGAGCTGCTGCGGGCCGCCGGCGCCGAGGTGGTCACGATCGATCCGCTGCGCGACGAGGCGCTGCCGGCCGGCACCCGTGCGCTGGTCGTCGGCGGCGGGCTGCCCGAGGCGTACGCCGAGCAGTTGTCGGCCAACCGGCGGCTCTGCATCGCCGTGGCCGAGTTGGCACGCACTGGGCGTCCGGTGGTCGCCGAGGGCGCCGGTCTGCTCTGGCTGGCCCGGGAGATGGACGGGCTGCCGATGTGCGGGGTGCTGGACGCGGTCGGTGTCAGCCGGGACGGGCTGGTGGCTGGCTACCGGCAGGCGACCGCCCAGACCGACAGCGTGGTCGCCGCGACCGGCACGATCCTGGTCGGGCACAAGGAGCATCGCGCGGTGCTCACCCCGCGTGCCGGTCAGCGGCCGGCGTGGAGCTGGGACGGTGGCGCGCCGGAGGGTTTCGTCTGGCGCAACGTGCACGCCTCCCAGCTCACCCTGCACTGGGCCGCCCACCCGGCGACCGCCGCCCGGCTGGTCGCCGCGGCGGCGACCGACCCGGTGACCGAGGGCGTGCCCGCGCAGCCCGGCGGGGTGCCGGCGTGATCGGTCAGGTGGCGGTGCGCCGCTTCCCGGCGTTGACCGTGTCCACCCCGCGCACCGAGGTGCGGCGGCTCACCGCTGCGGATGCGTCGGCGGCCGGGGAGATCTTCGCCGACAAGCTGACCCGGCGCTGGCTGCCGCTGGCCGACGACTCCGGTCCGATCGACGGGCACGCCTGGTGCACCGATCTGGCCCGGCAGCGCCGCGACAGTGGCGAGGGGGACCACTACGCGGTGCTGCGTCGGGAGGATGACCAGGTGGTGGGCTCGCTGTGGACGCGGCGCACCGACTGGGGCGCACGGCTCACCGAGGTCTCCTACGCGATGGCCCCGCACGCGCGCGGCTTCGGCCTGGCCGCCGAGGCGGTGGACGCGGTGGCCATCGCGTTGATCCTGGAGCACGACTTCCAGCGGGTCGAGCTGCGGGTGGCTCCCGGCAACCTGGCCTCCCGCCGGGTCGCCGAGAAGGCCGGCTTCAGCTATGAAGGGTTGCTGCGCAACGCTGGTTTCGTCCGCGGCGGCCGGGTCGATCTTGAGCTGTGGTCGTTCGTGGCGGCCGACCTGCGCTGACCCTCCCTGGGCCGGTCACCCGACGATGGCGTCCGACGGTGGGGTGAACTGGCGGGTGGGTTGGCCCTTCAGGCCGTCGCGCAGGGTTTCCGCGACCGCCGCGATCGGGATCTGGGACTGCCCGTCACCCACCGCGTTGAACGGGTTGTCCGGGTCGGAGATGAAGCTGGCCGCGGCCAACTCCGGGGTGTAGGCGACGAACCAGGCGGACCGCGTGCTGTCGGTGGTACCGGTCTTACCGGCCACCGGGCGGCCGACCGTACCCCGGACGCTGTCGGCGGTGGACCAGCCGCCGCAGCCTCCGCGCGCCGGGGTGTCCCCGGTCGGGCAGCGGGCGGCGTCGGTGGCCGCCCGGGCGGCGTCCGCGCTGACCACCTGCCGGCAGCGCGGCTTGGCCACCTCACGGTGGAGGCCGCCGGGGGTGACGGACGTGGCCGGCGTGCCATCCCGGTTCATGATCGCCGACACCGGGATCGCCTCGCAGTAGCGGCCGTCGGCCGCGACGGCGGCGTAGGCGTTCGCCATCTCCAGTGGGGTGGCGTCGGAGACGCCCAGCGTGAACGCGCCCCACTTCTTCACCTTCGTCGGGGACGCCTGTTCCCGGTCGACGTCGGTGCGCCAGCGCAACCCGAGTTGTTCGGCCAGCCGCACCGCCCGATCCGCGCCGACCTTCTCCTCCAGCCACACGAAGTACGTGTTGACCGACTTGCCGAAGCCGGACCACATGGTCTGCTGCCCGGTCATGGCGCCGCTGGCGTTGGACGGCGCCCAGCCGTCGTAGACCGCTGACTTGTACCGGTACGGCGCGTTGAACGAGGTGGAGAGCGTCATCCCGGAGTCCAGGGCGGCCAGCATCGGGAACATCTTGAACGTCGACCCGGCCTGGTAGCCCGGCAGGTCGCCGCCGCCGAGCAGTGGCGCCACCGTGTTCGGGTAGTTGGCCTTCACCTTCGGCCCGGCCTCGGGGTTGGAGCTCTGTGGGTTCTCGCTCAGGTCCAGCGAGTACGTCCGGTTCACCGCCATCGCCTTCACCCGCCCGGTGCCCGGCTCGGCGACCACGATGCCGTTGGCGAACGGGCTGCCGGTGCCCTCCTTGGCGCCGACGTTCTTCTCGGCCGCCTCCTGGATCTTCGGATCGATGCTGAGCACGATCCGGTAGCCGCCCCGGCGCAGCTTGTCCATCCGTTCCAGCCGGTTCTCCCCGAACGCGGGCTGCGCACTCCACCAGTTCTTCAGGTAGTCGCAGGCGAAGCCCCAGCTGTTGTACTTGTCCGGCACCGCCGCGCAGTCGTTCGGCGGGTTGGTCAGCTTCAGCCGGATCGGCTCGGACTTCGCGGCGGCGGCCGAGTCGGGGGAGAGGTAGCCGAGTTGGCTCATCCGGTCCAGAACGTAGTTGCGCCGCCCGGTGGCCTCCTTCTGGTCGGAGTCGGCCGGGTCGTACTCCGACGGCGACTTGACCAGCCCGGCCAGGGTGGCCGCCTCGACCGGGGTGAGGTCCTTGGGGGTCTTGGAGAAGAAGATCTCGCTGGCCGCGTAGATGCCGTACGCCCGGTGCCCGAAGTACGCCGAGTTCAGGTAGCGCTCCATGATCTTTTCCTTGCTCATCTCCTTCTCCAGGTCCAGCGCCATCCGCATCTCCTTGACCTTGCGCAGGCTGGTCTGCTGGGTGGCCTCCTGGACCTCCTTGGGGGTGGTCGCGCTGTCCCGCAGGGCCATCCGGACGTACTGCATGGTCAGCGTCGAGGCGCCCTGGGAGACCCCGTTGGAGCGGGCGTTGGAGACGAAGGCTCGGGCCACGCCCTTCGGGTCGACGCCGTGGTGCTGGTAGAAGCGGGAGTCCTCGGCGGCGACGATCGCCTGCTGGATGTTCGGCGACATGTCCGACAGCTTGGTGTACTGCCGGTACTCCTCGTAGAACATGGTCAGCACGGTCTTGCCGTCCGGGGCGTAGAGGTACGAGGTCTCGGCGGGCAGGGCGGTGGTCAGCAGCTTGGTCTTGTGCTCCACGGCGTGCGCGGTGGCCTTCGCGCCGAGCCCGGTGAGGGCGACCAGCGGGTACGCGGCGGCGGCGATCACGATGCCGGCGATCAGCCCGGCGCGGAGTAGAGGAACGAGTCGACCAGCGGCAGCAAGGGGTCGGTTGCTCACATGGCCAAGTTATGACATTTCCGATTCGAACATGAGAAGAACTCATAAACCGCCGGGTGGTGATGCGGCTTACGTCGAGATCGGCTGTCCCACCGGCCGCCTTCCCGGCAGGATCGCGGACATGTGTGATCAGCCGAGCGTGCTGGCACCGGCCGCCGGGGCCGGGGCCGGGGCTGCCCCCGAGCCGGACCTGGCGCACCACGGCGACACGGAGGCGAGCGCCGGCCTGGTCGACCTCGCCGTCAACGTCCGCCGGGCACCGCTGCCGGAATGGCTGGCCGGCCCGATCGCCGCCACCCTCACCGATCTGGCCCGCTATCCGGACCCGGCGCCAGCCCGTGCCGCGGTCGCCGCCCGGCACCGGCGTCACCCGGACGAGGTACTGCTCACCGCCGGCGCCGCCGAGGGCTTCGTGCTGATCGCCCAGGCGCTGCGCGGCATCCGCCGTCCGGTGGTGGTGCACCCCCAGTTCACCGAGCCGGAGGCGGCGCTGAGGGCCGCCGGCCACCCGGTCGAGCGGGTGCTGCTGGACCCCGCCGAGGACTTCCAACTCGACCCGGACCGGGTGCCCGCCGATTCCGACCTGGTGATGATCGGCAACCCGACGAACCCCACCTCGGTGCTGCACCCGGCGCGGACCCTGGCCGCGCTGGCCCGCCCGGGCCGGGTACTGGTGGTCGACGAGGCGTTCGCCGACACCACCGCCGTCCGCGGGCGGCCCGGCGAGCCGGAGTCGCTGGCCGAGCGGCGTGATCTGCCCGGGCTGCTCGTGCTGCGCAGCCTCACCAAGACCTGGGGCCTGGCCGGCCTGCGGATCGGCTACCTGCTCGGCGCGCCGGAGCTGCTGTCCCGGCTGGCCGCCGTCCAGCCGCTCTGGGCCGTCTCCACCCCCGCGCTGGCCGCCGCGTCGGCCTGCGCCACCCCCGTCGCGGTCCAGGCCGAACGCGTGATCGCCGCCGAGCTCGCCGCCGACCGCGACCACCTGGTCGCCCGCCTGGCCGACCTGCCCGGGGTACGCGTCGCCGGCCGCCCGGCCAGCGCGTTCGTGCTGCTGCATTTGCCGGGCGCGACCCGGGTCCGGGAGGCTCTGCGCGATCGGGGTTGGGCGGTACGCCGGGGCGACACCTTCCCCGGCCTCGGCCCAGACTGGCTGCGGGTGGCCGTGCGCGACCGATCCACCACCGACGCGTTCGTCGCGGTGCTGCGCGAGACCATGGAGGCATGATGCTGGAGACCACGATCGCGGCGATCCGGCCGCTGGACGAGTCGGCCATGACCGACGCCCGCGAGCTGCACGGCCGGCTGACCAAGCCGGCGGGGTCGCTGGGCGCGCTGGAGGACCTGTCGGTACGCCTCGCCGGCCTCGCCGCGGCCTGCCCGCCGCCGGTGCCCGAGCCGGCCGCGGTGGCGATCTTCGCCGGTGACCACGGAGTGCACGCTCAGGGGGTGACCCCGTGGCCGCAGGAGGTCACCGGGCAGATGATCGGCAACTTCCTGGCCGGTGGGGCCGTGGTCAACGCGTTCGCCCGGCAGGCCGGTGCCTCGGTCACCGTGGTCGACGTCGGCGTGGCCACCCCGCTACCCGCCCAGCCCGCCGCTGAGGCGTCCGGCCCGGCCATCCTCGACCCGTCCGTGCCCCGGTTCGTCAGCGCGACCGTGCGCCGGGGCACCCGGGACCTCGCGGTGACCGCCGCGCTCACCCGGGACGAGGCGCGGGCGGCGGTGCAGACCGGCATCCGGATCGCCGACGAGCTGATCGACGCCGGGGCCGGCATCCTGCTCACCGGGGACATGGGCATCGGCAACACCACCCCGGCCGCCACGCTGATCGCCGCGTTCACCGGTGCCGACCCGCTCGACGCCACCGGCCGGGGCACCGGGGTCGACGACCCGACGTACGCCCGCAAGGTGGCGGTGGTGCGGGCCGCGCTGGCCCGGCACGCCCCCGACCCGGCCGATCCGCTGGGCGTGCTGGCCGCCGTTGGCGGGCTGGAGCACGCCGCGCTGGCCGGGCTGATCCTGGGCGCCGCGGCCCGCCGCACGCCGGTGCTGCTGGACGGCGTGATCGCGGTCTCCGCCGCGGTCTCCGCCGCGGCGTTCGCGCCGGACGCGGTCGGCGCCATGGTCGCCGGCCACCGCTCGACCGAGCCGGGCGCGACGGTGGCGCTGCGCCACCTCGGCCTCGACCCGCTGATCGACCTGGGCCTGCGCCTCGGTGAGGGCACCGGCGCGCTGCTGGCGCTGCCGGTGGTCACCGGCGCGGTCCGGGTGCTGCACGAGGTGGCCACCTTCGACTCGGCTGGCGTGGCCGAGAAGTGAGCGAGCGCACCGGGCGAGCCATCCGGCGCGACAGCGCGGCCGCGACGTGAGCACCAACCCGTACCCTCTCGGCCTGCGGCTGGACGGGCGGCGGGTGGTCGTGGTGGGCGGTGGTGCGGTCGCCACCCGACGGGTGCCGGCGTTGCTGGATGCCGGCGCGGACGTGCTGCTGGTGGCACCGGAGCTGACCCCGGCGCTGCGTGCGCGGGCGGACGCGGGCCGGCTGCGCTGGCTGCCGCGCCGGTTCGCGCCCGACGACCTGGACGGGGCGTGGCTGGTCCAGGTGGCGATCGACGACCCGATCGCGGCGGAGTCGGTGAGCGTCGCCGCCGCCGAGCGGCGGATCTTCTGCGTCCGGGCCGACGACCGCACCGCCGCCACGGCCTGGACCCCTGCGGTGACCCGGCACGGGCCGGTCACCGTCGCGGTGCTCGGCGGCGGCGACCCGCGCCGTGCGATGACCGTCCGCGACGCCATCCGCGATCTCCTCGGTGCGAGCAAGGGCGCTTTGTCGACGCCTGCGGTGGAGCAAGGGTCTCTTGCTGCGGCAGTCGGCGGGCGGGTGGCTCTGGTCGGGGCGGGGCCGGGTGACCCGGAGCTGATCACCGTCCGGGGCTGGCGGCTGCTCACCGAGGCGGATGTGGTGGTCGCCGACCGACTGGTGCCCGGGCTGCTCCTGGACGAGCTGCGCCCCGACGTGGAGCTGGTGGACGCCTCGAAGATCCCCTACGGCCCGTCCCGCGCCCAGGAGGAGATCAACCGGATCCTGGTGGACCGGGCCCTGGCCGGCGCGCTGGTGGTCCGGCTCAAGGGCGGTGACCCGTACGTCTTCGGCCGGGGCGGCGAGGAACTGCTGGCCTGCACGGCGGCCGGCGTTCCGGTGACCGTGGTCCCCGGGGTCACCAGCTCGATCGCCGCCCCGGCCGCGGCCGGCATCCCGGTCACCCACCGGGCGGTGGCGCACGAGTTCACCGTGGTCTCCGGGCACCTCGCGCCCGACTCGCCGGCCTCGCTGGTGCGCTGGGAGGCGCTCGCCGGGCTGCGCGGCACCCTGGTGATCCTGATGGGGTTGAAGAACCTCGGCGCCATCACGGCGACCCTGATCGCGCACGGCCGGTCGCCGCAGACACCGGCCGCCGTCGTCCAGGACGGCACCACGGGTGCCCAGCGGGCGCTGCGGTCCACCCTCGGCGCGGTGGCTGCCGACGTGCTGGCCGCCGATCTGCGCCCGCCCGCGGTCGTCGTGGTGGGCGACGTGGTGCACGCGCTGGACGCCTGACGACAGCGGGCCGGAGACGACGTCTCCGGCCCGCTGCGGGTGTCAGATCACTGCTTGAGCATGTTGTCCAGCAGCAGGGCACAGCGGATCAGACCGAGGTGGCTGTACGCCTGCGGGTGGTTGCCCAGCCCGCGCTCGGCGAGCGGGTCGTACTGCTCGGGGAGCAGGCCGGTCGGGCCGGCGGTGAGCACCATCTGCGCGAACAGCTCCTCGGCGTCGGTGCGGCGGCCGGTGCGCAGGTACGCCTCGATCAGCCACGCCGTGCAGATGTGGAAGCCGCCCTCGCGGCCGGGCAGGCCGTCGTCCCAGTGGTAGCGGTAGACGACCGGGCCGCTGCGCAGGTCCGCCTCGATCCGGAGCACGGTGGACAGGAAGCGCGGGTCATCGCCCGGAAGCAGGCCCGAGAGCCCGATCCAGAGCGACGAGGCGTCCATGTCCTCGTCGCCGTACGCGACGCTGTACGCCTCGACCTCCTCGTGCCAGCCGTGCTCCAGCACGTTGGCGCCGATCCGGTCGCGCAGCTCCACCCACTGGGGGCGGTCCTCGCCGCCGTGCTGGCGCATCACGTGCAGAGCCCGGTCGACGGTCATCCAGCACATCACCTTGGAGAAGATGTGGTGCCGGGGTGGCAGCCGGGCCTCCCAGATGCCGTGGTCGGGCTCGTGCCAACGGCGGCGAACCGCCTCGACCATGTTGTCCAGTACCCGCCACTCGTCGTCGCGGACCGAGCCGCGGGCGTCGGCGACGGCCGCGATCAGGTCGGCGATCGGGCCGAAGACGTCCAACTGGAGCTGGTGGTTGGCGAGGTTGCCGACCCGGACCGGCCGGGAGCCGGCGTACCCGGGCAGGGTGTCGATGACCGCCTCGGCGCCCAGTTCGTAGCCGTCGATGGTGTAGAGCGGGTGCAGCCGCTCCGGGTGCCCGCCGGTGCGCTCGATGCAGCCGTCCACCCAGCGCAGAAAGCCCTCGGCCTCTTCGAGGGAACCCAGGTCGACCAGCGCGCGGGCGGTCAGTGCGGCGTCGCGGAGCCAGCAGTAGCGGTAGTCCCAGTTGCGGACGCCGCCCAGCTCCTCGGGGAGCGAGGTGGTCGCCGCGGCCAGGATCGACCCGGTGGCCTCGTGATAGAGCCCGCGCAGGGTGAGCGCGCTGCGGGCGACCAAATCGCGGGAGGTGGACGGCAGCTTCAGCGAGGCGACCCAGTCCTTCCACGGCTGCTCGGCCGCGGCCTGCCGGTCGTGGATCGGCACCCGGTGGTGCTCCAGGCTGTGCGTGCCGAAGCGCAGCTCCAGCAGGATCTGCCCGCCGGCGGCGGAGAGGTCGACGACAGCCTTGGCGGTCTGGTAGCCGCCGTCGTTGCTGACCTGCCACTCCACGCCGGGGGAGTAGAGCGCGACCGGCTCGTTGGAGCCGAGCACCAGCAGGCCGTCGCCGAGCGGCTGCATCTGCACGGCGACCTGACCGAACTCGGGCCGTGGCGCGAACTCCAGCCGGACCCGGCCCCTGCCGGTGAGCACCCGGATCAGGGTTGAGTCGCCGGTGACCACCGCCGGGCCGTCCGGCGTGGTCTCCCGGGCTGGCTTGTCCAGCCAGTCGGTGACGGTGAGGCCGGACCACCGGGTCTCCACGGTCATCGTGCCGGAGCGGTAGCGCTGGCCCAGCGGGATGCCCCCGCGTTCAGGTGCGATGCTGAAGTGACCGGCCGGGCTGCCGCCGACCAGGTCGGCGAAGATCGCCGCCGAATCCGCCTTGGGGTGGCAGAGCCAGCTGACCTTGGCCTCGGGGGTGAGCAGAGCGACGGTACGGCCGTTGGCCAGCATCGAGTGCCGCTCGATCGGCACCGCCCGTTCGCCGAAGAGCCAGTGCCGCCGCGTCTCCAACAGCAGCCCGAGTGCGCGGGCCGCCTCGAGCGGATCGGCCACCCGGTAGTCGGCCTGGGTGTCCCCGGGACCGATCTTGATGCCGAGGTCCGGCCCGTGCAGGTTGCCGAACGCGTTCTCGTCGGTCACGTCGTCGCCGATGAAGAGCACCGCGCTGGCCGAGAGCTGGGTCCGCAGCTGGTCGACCGCGGTGCCCTTGTGGGTGGCCACCACGGAGAGTTCGAAAACCTCCTTGCCCTGGGTGACCGTGACGCCGTCCCAGGTGGCCGGGCCGTTGCGGACCGCCTCGATGGCCGCGGCGGCGATCTGCGGATCGACCCCACGGGTGTGCACCGCGACGCTGGCCGGCTTGCGTTCCAACCGGATGCCGGGGTGTTCGGCGGCGATCTCGCGCAGCGCGTCCCGCACCCGGGTGCGCACCGCGACCAGCTCGGGGGAGAGGCGCTCGACGAACCCGATGTCGAACTCGGAGCCGTGGCTGCCGACGAGGTGCACCTCGCTGGGCAGCCGGGAGAGCGCGGCCAGGTCGCGCAGCGCCCGGCCGGAGACCACCGCCACGGTGGTCTGCGGCAGCGAGGCGAGCGCGCGGACCGCGGCCACCGACTCGGGCAGCGGTACGGCCGTGCTCGGGTCCTCCACGATCGGCGCCAGTGTGCCGTCGTAGTCGCAGGCGATCAGGAGCTGGGGGACCCGGGCGATCCGGCCGATGGCGGAGCGCAGCTCGGGGTCCATCACCCCGGTGGCGATCGCCGCTCCGTCGTTGACGGACGTGTTCACGCGGCCTCCGCCTCGGAGACTCCAAGCTCGGAGAGGAAAGACTTGGCCCAGTGCCCCACGTCGTGGGTGCGCAGGTGACGTTGCATTGTCCGCATCCGGCGGCGCGCCTCGGTTTTCTCCACGTGCACGGCCCGGAGCAGGGCGTCCTTGACCGCGTCCGGGTCGTGCGGGTTACACAAAAAGGCCTGGCGCAGCTCGGTGGCGGCGCCGGCGAATTCACTGAGCACGAGCGCGCCACCCTGGTCGGCGCGCGATGCGACGTACTCCTTGGCCACCAGATTCATTCCGTCTCGCAGCGGGGTCACCATCATCACGTCGGCAGCGACGTACATCGCGGCCAGTTCACTGCGACTGTACGACTGATGCAGATAGTGCACCGCAGGCACGCCGACCCTGCCGAATTCCCCATTAATCCGACCAACTTCGCGCTCCACCTTGACCCGAAGTGCCTGGTAGTGCTCGACGCGCTCCCGGCTTGGCGTGGCCACCTGCACCATAACCGCGTCCGGAACTGTCAACTTTCCGTCAGCCAGTAGCTCGCGGAAGGCCTTGAGGCGCAATTCGATGCCCTTGGTGTAATCCAGCCGGTCCACGCCCAGGATTATCGTCTTCGGATCGCCCAGTTCGGCGCGGATCTGCTTCGCCCGGGCCTGGATCGCCGGGTCGGCGGCCATCCGCTCCATCTCCTGGGTGTCGATCGAGATGGGGAAGGCGCCCGCCTTCACCTGCCGCCCGTCGACCTGGATCATCTGCCCCTCGTAGCGCAGCCCGAGCAGGTGCCGGGCCAGCCGGACGAAGTTCTGCGCGGCCAGCCGCTGCTGGAAGCCGACCAGGTCGGCGCCGAGCAGGCCGCGCAGGATCTCGGTACGGAACGGCATCTGCATGAACAGCTCGATCGGCGGGAACGGGATGTGCAGGAAGAAGCCGATCCGCAGGTCCGGCCGCAGCTCCCGGAGCATCGCCGGGACCAACTGGAGCTGGTAGTCCTGCACCCAGACCGTCGCGCCCTCGGCCGCCACGTCCGCGGCGGCCTCCGCGAACCGCGCGTTGACCAGGCGGTACGCCTCCCGCCAGCGACGCTTGTAGGCAGGTGTCTCCACCGCGTCGTGATAGAGCGGCCAGATCGTCGCGTTGGACTGGCCCTCGTAGTACCGCTCCAGCTCCTCGGCGCTCAGCGGCACCGGGTGCAGTCGGATCCCCTCAAGGTCGAACGGCTCGGGGGCGGCGCCGGTCCCGCCGGCCCAGCCGACCCAGGTCCCCTGGTGTTCGGCGAGCACGGGATGCAGCGCGGTGACCAGCCCGCCGGGGCTGCGTCGCCACTGCCGCCCTTCGGGGGTGCTCACCTCGTCGACCGGCAGGCGGTTCGCCACTACGACAAAGGAGCTACGGACGGTCACGATCGGCCACCTCCGGGTACTGACGGGTCCACCGCGATGAGCGTACTGAGCGTAGCTGCGGCGTCTGGTGCCCCGTGCCTGAGTTCCCTACCCGCCCCGCAGGGGCTGAATCTGGATGGTGATCTAGTCAACAACATGGGTCCTCCGACGGCACGACGTACTCCTGGGGCGGGGTGATGTGGGCGAAGCGGGCCGAACCTGTCAGGATTGACGATGGCGTGCGCGCGGCCGGCCCCCGGCCGGTGCCGCGGGCGGAGGTCGCAGCCCGCGCCGCGCCGCCCATCATGCGACAGCAACCGACGGAGGTAGCCCGCACCGTGGCCCAGTACATCTACGTCCTGGAAAAGGCGCGCAAGGCGCACGGCGACAAGGTCGTGCTCGACAATGTGACGCTGAGCTTCCTGCCGGGGGCCAAGATCGGTGTGGTCGGCCCGAACGGCGCCGGTAAGTCCAGCCTCCTCAAGATCATGGCAGGGCTGGACAGGCCGAGCAACGGCGAGGCCCGGCTGATGCCCGGCTACACCGTCGGCATGCTCGCCCAGGAGCCCCCGCTCAACGACGCCAAGACCGTCCTCGGCAATGTCGAGGAGGCGGTCGCCGAGACCAAGGCCAAGCTGGAGCGGTTCAACAAGATCGCCGAGCAGATGGCCACCGACTACTCCGACGAGCTGATGGAGGAGATGGGCAAGCTCCAGGAGGAGCTGGACCACGCCGACGCGTGGGACATCGACTCCAAGCTCGAACTGGCCATGGACGCGCTGCGCTGCCCGCCGCCGGACGCCGACGTGACCCAGCTCTCCGGCGGTGAGCGCCGCCGGGTCGCGCTCTGCAAGCTGCTGCTGGAGGCGCCCGACCTTCTGCTGCTCGACGAGCCGACGAACCACCTCGACGCGGAGAGCGTCTCCTGGCTGGAGCAGCACCTGGCCAAGTACGCCGGCACCGTCATGGCGATCACGCACGACCGGTACTTCCTGGACAAGGTGGCCGGCTGGATCCTGGAGCTGGACCGCGGCCGGGCGATCGGCTACGAGGGCAACTACTCCACCTACCTGGAGAAGAAGGCCGCCCGGCTGGCCGTCGAGGGCCGCCGCGACGCCAAGATGAAGAAGCGCCTCACCGAGGAGCTGGAGTGGGTCCGCTCCAACGCCAAGGCCCGGCAGACCAAGTCCAAGGCCCGCCTGGACCGGTACGACGAGATGGCCACCGAGGCGGAGAAGACCCGCAAGCTGGACTTCGAGGAGATCCAGATTCCGCCGGGCCCGCGCCTGGGCAGCACGGTGATCGAGGCACAGAGCCTGAGCAAGGGCTTCGGCGACCGGCTGTTGATCGACAACCTGTCGTTCTCGCTGCCGCGTAACGGCATCGTCGGCATCATCGGCCCCAACGGCGTCGGCAAGACCACGCTGTTCAAGACCATCGTCGGGCTGGAGCAGCCGACCGACGGCTCGGTCCGGGTCGGCGAAACCGTCTCCCTGTCGTACGTCGACCAGAACCGCCAGGGCCTCGACGGCGACAAGACCGTCTGGGAGGTCGTCTCCGACGGTCTGGACTACCTGATGGTGGGCAAGGTCGAGATGCCGTCCCGGGCGTACATCGCCGCGTTCGGCTTCAAGGGGCCGGACCAGCAGAAGCCGACCAAGGTGCTCTCCGGCGGCGAGCGCAACCGGCTCAACCTGGCGCTGACGCTGAAGATCGGCGGCAACGTCATCCTGCTCGACGAGCCGACCAACGACCTGGACGTGGAGACCCTCTCCAGCCTGGAGAACGCGCTGCTGGAGTTCCCCGGCTGCGCCGTGGTCATCTCGCACGACCGGATGTTCCTGGACCGGGTGTCCACGCACATCCTGGCGTGGGAGGGCGACGACCAGGACCCGGCCAAGTGGTTCTGGTTCGAGGGCAACTTCGAGGCGTACGAGAAGAACAAGATCGACCGCCTCGGCGCGGAGGCCGCCCGGCCACACCGGGTGACCTACCGCAAGCTGACCCGCGACTGACCGGGCCGACAAGGTGTCTGACCGGTTCGTCTACCACTGCACACTGCGCTGGTCCGACCTGGACGCGTACGGCCACGTCAACAACTCGCGCTTCCTCACCCTGTACGAGGAGGCGCGGGTGGCGTTGATGTTCGCCGGCGGCCGGGCCTGGGGGGTCGGCTCGTTCGCCGACGGGGTGGTGATCCGCCGGCACGAGGTGGACTACCTGCGCCCGGTCGACTACGCGCTGGGCCGGGCCACCGCAGAGGCCGCGCCCACCGTCCGGATCGAGCTGTGGGTGGAGGAGATCCGGGCCTCCCGGTTCACCGTCGCCTACGAGTTGTACGACGGCGAGGTGCTGGCCAGCCGGGCCCGCTCGGTGCTGGTGCCGTTCGACCTGACCCGCCAGGTGCCCCGGCGGATCACCGCGGAGGAGCGGGATTTCCTGCTCACCTACGCTCCGCAGGGCGGCGCGGCGTGACTCGGCCGGGGTGGACGGGGTGACGGCGACGGCGGCCGGACACGGCGTCACCGGGGTGGCCGACGCGGGCGCTTTCCTGGCCCGGCTGGTCCGGCTGGATCCGGGCGCGCCGGTCCGGCTGCGGCCGGCCGGCGCCGCCGGTCGAGTCGCCCTCTGGGCCCGGCTGCCGTGGCAGGTGCTGGTGGTCCGGACGGTCGCGGGCGGCCCGGCCGACGGCACCCCCGAGGACGTCACGGTGGCCGCCGCGGAGCTGCTGGCGGAGCTGGAGCGCGGCGGCGCGGCATTGCCGGCGCGTCGGGACGCGCAGTGGCGGTGGCCGCTGCCGCCGGCCCGCAGCCGGCCGGTGGAGGCGCTGCCCGCCGCCGAGCTGCGGCGGATCGCGGACGCGGCGGCGGGCACCCTGCGTACCGCGAGCGAGCACGGTGTGGCCGGCCGCGCGGTGGGTCAGCGGATGCTGCGCGACGCGCTGCTCGACCACGTGGCCGTGCTGGTCAGTCCGGACGGTCCGCCCGGCCCGCCGGTGGAGGTGCCGCAGCGACTGGTTCAGGGGCTGGTCCGGATGGGCTTCCTCGGGCCGGTTGACGGCCCGGCCGGTGCCCCTGCCGAGGCTGCCGTCCAGGTGCGGGTGGCCGGCCGTTGGGTTGGCCTGGTGGGACCATACGGAGCGGCCTGGTTGCAGAAGGCCACCGATCTCGCCGTGACGCCCCTGGCTACTCGTCCGAACGGATGACCCCTCCTCATTCTTCTAGTCTGGGGCGGTCGTTGGGGGGGTGCTTCAACCCGGCTGTCCGGGTACCGTCCATCCTCGGATCCAACGCACCGTAGGCGACTGGATCCGCTGGGGAGTGAGGTGCGCGAGCGATGCCGTGGTGGTCATGGCGCCCCGGTCCCGCCGACGGCGGCGATCCGGAAACCCGAAGCGGGATCACAGTGGAGAGCGCGGTCCGGGTCGGACCGCCCAACCCTCGCCAGCCGGGGGACGACTGCCCGTCCAACGAGCGGCCCGTGCTGACCGAGATGCCGGCCACCATCGAGCCGGTGAGCCTGCGCCGGGTCTGTGACGCACTCGACCTGCTCGACGTGCGATATCTGGCCGACGGTGACGGCAACCTGCTGGCCATGTGGGAGCGGCACGCCGTGCTGGTCACCCTGGAGGGGCCGGAGGACGAGATCCTGGTGATGCGGGCACGTCCGCACGCCACGGTGCCGCCGGACTGGGCCGACCGGGCGTACCGGGTGGTCAACGAGTGGAACCACACCCGTCGGTTCTGCAAGGCGTACATCGGCGACCCGACCGAGCGCGGGCAGCTACCGATCTACGCCGAGCTTCAGGTGCCGCTCGGCGCCGGCACCCACGACGCGCTGCTGGTCGAGATGCTCGACTGCGGCGCCGCGGTGGCCACCAGCTTCGTGGACTGGCTGCACGACGAGGGCGCGCTGCTCTGACCCTGCCGCGACCCGGGTGCCCGGGCCGGGCCGTCAGGCGCGGTCAGGCCGGGTCCTCCGTGGCGTTGATCATGAAGTGCGCCGCCCGCTCCAGGTAGTCCCAGAGTGTGCTGGCGACCTCCGGCTCCAGGTCGAGCCGGTCCACGGCGCGGCGCATGTGCCGCAGCCAGGCGTCCCGCTCGGCCACGCCGATCCGGAACGGGGCGTGCCGCATCCGCAGCCGCGGGTGCCCCCGCTGGGCGGAGTACGTGTTCGGCCCGCCCCAGTACTGCATCAGGAACAGCGTCATCCGGTCCGCTGCCGGGGCCAGGTCGTCCGGGTACATCGGCCGCAGCAGGGGATCGGTGGCGACGCCGGCGTAGAACTCGTCCACCAGCTTGCGGAAGGTGGGCTCGCCGCCGACCGCCTCGAAGAGGGTCGTCGACGCACCAGGACGGTCGGAGTCACCTGCGGGAGTCACCGTTCCATCCTGCCAGGCGTGCTCAGTGCCGGCCCGACCCGGACGCCGTGCGTCGGGTCACGCCGGGCGCGCGCTCGTGTCAGGGCCGTTCGTGTCAGGGCCGCTCGTGTCGGATCAGCTCAGCTGACCGCGTGCCGACGGCGGTCGTCACCGGCCCGCGGCTCGGGGGGCCCTGCCGGGGTGCCGCCGGGCGTCGGGTTGGCCGGCGACCCGGCGTTGGCCGCGGAGGCCGTCGCGATGGCGCCGTCCACCGTCTGCTGGTCCGGCCAGCGCAGCGACGCCACCACCATCAGCACCACACCGGCCGCGCTCCACACGCCGACCACCAGCGGAATGGAGAACCGCTCGGCGAGCAGGCCGGTGACGAGCACCGCCATGCCCTGGATGACCTGCACGCCGGTGGCCATCACACCGAAGGCGCGGGCCCGGAACTCGCCGGGCAGCGCCTGGACGAACAGCCCGTTGGCCATCGGCAGCATGCCGGCGACCGCGAACCCACAGAGAGCGGCGAGCAGCGCCACCACGATCGGCGGTGGGTCGAACAGCGCCGGCACCAGCGCCAGCGGGGCGAACACCGCCAGCGGTCGCATCAGGGCCAACCGACGGGCCGGGCCGAACAGTCGGCTCACCAGCAGCCCGCCGAGGATGAACCCGAGCGGGTTGGCCATCATGATCACCGCCTGCGCCAGGCCGGCGTCCAGGTCGCCGTTGTCGTCCCGGTTGGCCCAGCCGGCGGCCAACCCCTCGGGGACGATCGAGAAGAGCATCGCGCTGAACACCAACACCGCGATGGCCCGCAGCACGGGGGTGCCGAAGACGATCTGGAACCCCTGGCCGGTCTCCCGGAGCAGGTGGCTGCGCTGCGCGGTGGTCATCATCGGGGCCCGGTCGCGGACGCCGAGACGGACCAGCAGCGCCGAGACGGCGAAGGTGACCGCGTTGATCAGCAGCGCGAGGGCCGGGTCGATCGCGGCGACGGCGGCGCCGAGCAGGTAGCCGACGACCTGGGCGGCCTGCCCCACGCTGCTGTTCAGCGACAACCCGACCACCAGCCGGTCCCCGGCCAGGATCTGCGGCATCAGCGCGGACTTCGCCGCCTGGCTCGGCGGGTTGGCCAGCGTGGCGGCGAAGATGAGCACCAGGACGGCCTGGACCGGCAGGTCCGGGAGGGCGATGAGCAGCATCAGCGCCGTCCGGATCACGTCACACGCCACCATCACCCGGCGGTACGGGTACCGCTCGGCCAGTGCGGCGAGCACGGGGCCGCCGAGCAGCCAGGGCAGGTAGCTGACGGCGAAGGCGGCGGCGGAGAGTGCGACGGACTTGGTCTGCTGGTAGACGAGCAGGGTGACCGCGGCCTTCGCGACATAGTCGCCGACCCAGGAGAGCGCGCCGGCCGCGAAGACGGCCCGGAACTCGCGTTGGGCGAACACCTCGCGGAATGTCGCCGGGCCTTCCGCGGAAGGTCGCTCGTCGGGCACCGTCGCCTCCATCGGCTCCCGGGACGGCCGCTCGTGACAGCCGGGGCCGGAAACACTCGTCAGATCTACGGATCAGCGAGGATGTGGATCACGCTCCGGCGGGAACGCGTGCTCCGGATTCTGCCCGATCGTCTGACAACTAGCTAGGGCGAACGGTTCGTTCGTCGCATCCCCGACTGAACGAACGGACGATACCTGAGGGGCCGGGCGGCTCGCGACCCCTCGATGGCCGGACAGCGTCGTCCGGGTCAGGTCGGGCCGCCCTGACCCGTCTCGCCGTCGGCCAGCGGCCGGATCGGGACGCCGGGATAGCTGCGGGAGGCGGCGATCTGGGCGGTGATCCCCGAGTTCTCCAGTGCCTCCGCCAGCCGCCGGCGCAACTCCCGGCCCACCGCGAACTGCCCATCGGCGGTCGTCTTGACCACCGTCCGGATCACCGCCCCCTCCACCGTCATCTGCTCGACGCCCAGCACCTCCGGCGCCTCCACGATCTCCGGCGACAGCTCCGGGTCCACCGCCATCGAGGCTGCCGCGGTCCGCAGCACGGCCGTGGCCTCCTCGGTGCCGCTGAAGCCGATCGGCAGGTCCACCACGACCAGTGCCCAGCCCTGGCTCTTGTTGCCCACCCGGACGACCTCGCCGTTGCGGATGTACCAGAGCACGCCCCGCCCGTCGCGCACGGTGGTCACGCGTAGCCCGACCGACTCCACCACACCGGTCGCCTCGCCGAGGTCGACGTTGTCGCCGACGCCGTACTGGTCCTCGATCAGCATGAACAGCCCAGCTATCAGGTCCTTGACCAGGCTCTGCGCGCCGAAGCCCAGCGCGACGCCGGCGATCCCGGCGCTGGCGAGCAGCGGGGCCAGGTCGAAACTGAACTCGCGCAGGATCATCAGCAACGCGATGCCGAAGACGAACGCGGTGGTGAGGCTGCGCAGCACCGAGCCGATCGCCTCGGCCCGCTGCCGACGTCGCTCCGGCACGAACTCCGTCGGGTCGACCGCGGCGGTGGGCACCCGCTCGCGCAGCGGCCGCAGCATCGTCGGCACCGCACCGTCGGTGGTGGTCCGGACCAGCCGGTTGATCGTGCGGTGCACCGCCCAGCGGGCGATCATCGCTACCGCCACGATCACCAGCACCCGCAGTGGCTTGAGCAGGATCCAGTAGCTGCCCTCGGCGAACCAGGCCGACTTGGTCAGGTCGTACAGCCATTCGCAGGAGGTACTTCCCTGACAGTCCGGCGGGGCGGCGGTGGACAGGGCAAGGGGCATCAGGCTGGCGGCACTCACCCTGTCTTCGTACCGCAACGAGCCGGCGAGCCCGTCGCCGACCCACCGGCCGGGTGACCTGCCGCCGAGGGCGGGGTCGGACCGGGGCGAACCGGCCATCGTGACAGGTGCGGGAAAGAGCTTCATGTCGGACCCCGGATTAGTACGTGCAATCCCTGATTTGGCGGCCCGGACCGCTGTTGACCTGCAAGAACTCCGGTCGAAGATCATCCGGCACAACCAGGGCACAAATTAGTTCCGATCTTGGGCGGCGGGAGCGCCGGTGTGGCTGCCCTTGGTTGGGCGGAGGATCTGCCCGATCAGGCCGCGCGGCCGGTCCTTCTTCGGCAGCCAGTGCACGTAGGTTTCCAGCGTGATCCGTAGGCTGGCATGCCGCAGTGCGTGCTGCACCTCCTGGGGCTCGACGCCGTTGCTCATCAGCGTGGTGGCGAAGAAGTGGCGCAGGGAGTGGAAGGTTCCCGCCTTGGGCCAGCCTGCGGCGGAACGCCAGCCCTCCCACAGCTCAGACCAGTAGCGGTCGGTTATCAGCTTTCCGCTTGTGGTGGTGAACAGGAGAGCTGCGGGACGAGAAACCCGTCTTTCGCTGGTGATGTCCGGCAGCTCGAATTCGACGGGGCCGACCTCTTTGATGTGGGTCGCCACTTCCTCGGCGACCACGGCGTCCAGGTCGACTGTCCCTGCCGATCCGCTCTTTGGCGCGGCGAGGTAGAAGCCGCCGAAGTGCTCCCGGGAGTGCCGCAACTGCTGGACGACATGAAGCTCTTCGTGAGCAACATCCAGACACCGTGAGCTGTCTTCCATGCCCAGGACTTCACCGATGCGCAAGCCTTCACCGGCTCCCAGCCAGATGGCCGCGCGGAATCGTCGGGGTACGACCTCGGTGAGCTTGAGCACCTGGTCCTCAGTCGGTACCCATCTCGGTGCTCGTGACATCCCCCGCAGCACTTGCGCGAGGTTCACGCCGTCGCAGGGGTTGTCGTCAAGCACCTTATCGATGACGGCAGCGTTCAGGATGGTCTTGAGAACACCGAAGTAGAGGCCAATGGACGACTTCGCGGTGCCATCGTCCAGCAGCCGACCGAGCCAGGCCATCACATCGGTAAGGGTGATCGACCGGATGGACTGCTCGCCAAAGGCCGGCACAAGACGCTTGCGAAGATTCTGCGGGACGCGTCGCCGTGTCTCGACGCTCCACCCCGACTCGCGGGATTCCTTCCATCGCTGCGCGTATTTGGCAAAGGTGAGCTGTTCCATCTCGCGGCCAACCTTGACCTCTGCGGCGACCCCCGAGCGGCAATTGAGGTCGAAGGTTTCCGCGTCGCGCTTGAGATCGAACAGCTTGTCTCGGTCGTTCGTGTCGGCGTCGGTGTAACGCACGCGCCAGCGCTTCCCCCGACCGTGCCGTTTCGACGGGATGAACTTTTTCGTGTCCGGGTCGCGTTTCTTGAGGTACCACAGGTCATCGATGGGCATGTCAGGCCGCCTGGTCTTCCAGCCAGGCCCGGACTGTGGCCGGGTCGTAGCGGAGGTGGCGGCCGACCTTGAAAGCGCGCGGGCCGGTTCGGCGGTGTCGCCATTGGTAGAGGGTGCCGACGGGGATGCGCAGGAAGGCGGCGGTGTCGCTGATGGACCAGAGGTCCGGCAGCGGGAGGGGGATGGGTGCGGTCATCGTGGCTCCTTCCGAGTGATGGTGATGTAGGTGCGGCTTTCGCCGCTGTAGCCGGCGTGGCGGGTGCTGGTGCGGCAGGTGACCCGTTCGCGGCCGTAGTAAGCGGTGAGCTGAGCCGCGATGGTCGTGGCGTGGGCGGTGACGGCGGCGGTCGGGCCAATGAGCCGGACCGCGACCAGGGGGCGGGGACGTGTGGGCATGGCTCTCCTTCCGGGTCGGTTGAGGTGGGGTGTTGCTTGCGCTGTGGAGTTGTCAAGGAACGGCTTCACAGGCGTTGACACGTACGTGTCAAGCGGCCAGGGGTCGGGCGGCGGTGTGGTGGGTGGCCTGCTCGTCGGCCAGGGCGTCGATGCTGGCCAGGTGTTGCGCGCGGGCCATGGCGGCGGCGGTGTTGGCGAGCAGGGCGTCTCCGGTGGTGATCCAGCCGGTGGCTTGGTAGCCGAGTTCGTAGATGACGCGCTCGGTCTGCTCGTCGTCCCAGGTGTGCGGATGGCCCTCGGTGCGCCGCCAGATGGTGCGCTGCATGCGGAGGAAGCCGAGGGTGACGGAGAACGCGCGGCTCTTGGTGGCGATGTGTCCGCCGTAGCCGAACTGGTGCGCCCACCGCCGCAGGCGGGCGTAGTCGGGGTGCTCCCCGAGGTCCCAGCACGCCCGGATGAGCCGCCCGAGGTGCGTTGCCGGGTCGCCGTGGATCTGCACGGAGAGGTCGTCGACGCGGCGCAGGCTCAGGCCGGTTACCTCGGTGCTCTTGGTGACGTACTTGGCGATGTAGCCGGTGATCTGCGCGAGGTTGACCTCAGTGCCAGGTGCGTTGACTTGCTTGAGGTCCAGGCCCTTACCGCCCCACGCGATGTGCCACCCCTGCCCGCCGTTGGCCGGGTGCGAGGCCGAGGTGTAGGAGGTTTTGACGAACGCCGTCCGGACGGCTTGCTCGAACATGTCGCGGGTGACCACAGGTGGTGGCGGAACGATCGCCTCAGGGCAGTCGGGGTTGTAGCCGTCCAGGCGGATGAGGGCGTGGTAGTGGATGACACCGCGTACCTGGAATTCGTAGACCTTGATGTAGCGGCGGCGCAGATCCACGCCATGGGTGCGGCCGAGGCGGCGTAACTCCCGGTCGGCTTGTTGGATGGTGCGGCGCCATAGCTCGGGTGCTTCGTGGTTCCAGACGACCTGGCCGGTGTGGTCGTAGCAGTCCAGGCACAACGGCTGCCCGAGGTTCGGCTCTGCGGCCTTGTGCCTCTGGCCGCAGCGCAGCTCCACACCGTGCGGGCAGGCACGTTCGAACGGGTGGCACACCGAGGCCCGGCAGGTGCAGCCATCCTTCTTCCGGCAGTCCGCCGCGTGGACCTTCACCACCCGGTGATGCACCGGCCCGAACGATGGCGCGGTGGCGGTCAGGAAAATGGCGATGTGCTCGTCCAGCGGGGGTAGTCCCCACCGGTCGCCTTGAAGACCAGCCTTGATCAGGTGGTAGGTGTCGCGGCGGTACAGCTCTGCGCAGGACGGGCAGACGGCGGCGCGGCGGTTGCCGCAGGGGGTGTAGATCGCGCCGTCGGGCATGTCTTCGGTGTCGACGGTGGCCATGCGGTTGCCGTCGGCGTCGTTGACGTGGATCTGCCCGGCGAGGCGGATCGGGTGCTTGCACGCGGATGCGGCGCGGACGTGGCCGAGCCATTCGGGGTAGTCGGGGTCTTGGGCGCGGGCGCGGCCGGAGGCGACGGTGCGGGGGTCGTGGCCGCGTACCCACCCGTCGGCGGCGGGGTTGCGGGTGCTGGTGGTGGGTGTAGCCCAGGGCCAGTAGTCGTTTCCTGCTACAGCGGAGGCTCCCGTGCCCGAAACCGTGGTGGTTTCGGGCGCGAGAGGCAGCGTCGAGGAGGTCACGCGGTGGCTCCGACGGCAGTGCCGTTGTGGGTCTTGTCGTTGACGGTCGGATTGGTGGTGAGGGCCGTCAGGATGTCGGCGGCGGTTTGGGTGGGGACGCGCAGTCGAACAGCGAGTTGGCCGGGGGTGATCGGTTCACCGTGGGCTTTCTCGTGGGCGTCGGCGACGATCCGGGCACCTGACAGCAGCGCCGGAGCGGGTTTGACCGCTGGGATCGCGGGTGCAGCCGGCGGTGTCGCCGGGGCCGGGGTGTCCTCGGTCGGGTCGGTCTGCGGTGCTGCGGTCGCGGGGGTGGTCTTCTTCGCCAGAGTTGCGGGCTCGTTGGGTGTGATCTCTTCGTTGGGTGCGGTGGCCGTGGTGGTCGCGGCTGCCGGGCGGACCTTCGCGTCGGCGGTGGTGTCGGGTGACGACGCCGGGGCGGAGGTGGCCGGCAGGGGTGCCGGGACGTTGTTGGTGGGCCGGGTTGCGGTGAAGACGAGCTTGGACAGGGCGAAGAAGGCCAGTGCGGGCAGCGCGGAGACCATCCATCCGAAGACGGTCGGCTTGGCGACGGCCAGTTGCGCGGTCAGGGAGAGTCCGACGGCGGCGATGAGCAGGAACATCGGGTAGCCGATCGGGCCGCTGGTCTTGCGGCGGCGGATGATGACGATCATTGCGGCGATCGGGATGAGTTCGGTGATGACGGCGTTGGCCCAGCCGAACCAGTCGGCGGTACCGGTGGGGCTGTTGCTGATGGTCCAGTCGTGGACGTGGTTGAACGAGGCTGCTCCGGCCATGGCTCCGACGAGCAGCACGATGAGGACCAGGACGCCGTCCTGGAGACGTGCGATGAACGGGGACTTGGGCGTAGGCGTGGTCATGACGTCGCCTGCGAGGTGGGGGCGGGGTCAGCGAGGGGGGAGAAGGCGATGACGGTGACGTTGGTGCGGCCCCAGCCGCGAATCATCGTGGTGAGCTTGTCGATGTCGTCGTAGCCGGCAATGGGGCTGGCGGGCTGGTACTCGAAGAATTCGAGGGTGTCGCCGTTGGCGGTGGTGTGGGTGAAGGTGACGTAGTAGCGCATGGTCGTGTCCTTTCGGTCAGGCACAGTCGAGGCAGGTGCCGGTTCGGCGGGGGATGTAGTAGGGCTGGACCTGGCCGCAGTCGGGGCAGGTGCGCCGCGCGGTGAGCGCCTTGTCGATGGCCGCCTTCTGGGCGGGGGTCGCGGTCCGCTTCGGGACGGCGAGGTCGAGGCGGAACAAATAGGCGACGCGCTTACCGCGCCGCCAGAGGATCTGCGCGGCGGGTTCCTGGCCGCCGGGGCGCAGGTTGCGGGTCCGCAGTTGCCGGCGGGTCAGCAGCCCGTCGGGGGCGAACTTGAACGGGTAGGTCGGCAGGCCGTAGCGCTCGCCGGTCGGGTCGTAGAACACCATCGGGTCCTCCGAGTCGTCGGCGTCGTCCTGGTCGCCGTCACCGGCGCGGCCGGTGGTGAAGGTGGGGTGTTCGTAGGTGTCGCGGTCGATGTCCTCGGGCAGGAACGCCGCCGAGCACAGGGCGCAGACGATGGGGCCTTCGTCGAAGGCGGTCTTGGAGATGCGCAGCTTGCGGGGGCATTCGCACTCGCAGGTGACGCCGTTGTTGTTGTTCGTGCGGGTTTTGCCTTCCCCGGTCGGTTCGGGGTGGCGGTAGAACCGCAGCGCGACGGAGAGGCCGGCGATGGCGGGCCGGTAGCGGGCGCGGGTGAGGTCGGTGAGGGTGCAGGGCGAGTAGCCGAGCTTGTCGTCCTTGGTGGTGGATAGGCCGAGTTCGGCGGCGAGGGTGGCGAACTTCTTGTTGTGCCAGCGGCCCTGCCGGGAGGTGTCCTGGATGCCTCGCACGTCGGCGAGGGCGTGGGTTGCTTCGTGCAGGAGCGTGGTGAACACGGCCTCCGGTTCGCGGGACAGTCCCTCACCGGAGATGAGGATCTCGGGCAACTGCTGCTCGCCGGCTTGCCAGCGAAGGGCAGCGAAGTGGCCCCACTTCATGCCCTGACTCGCCTTCGTGGGGGAGCCGGAGCCGACCACGAGGACGGCGGCCGGAACTTCGGTGTGCTGGTCGCGGATAGCGGCCCAGGCGGACTCAAGCGCGCCGACAAGTGCGGCGGTGGAGACAGGGTTTTGACACGTACGTGTCACGTCGGGGGTGTGGGCGGCGGTGCTCATGCGGCCCTCCGGATGGTGTGTCGGCGGTAGGCGATGGCGGCGGCGCACAGCGCCTCGATGACGTCGGCCGGGGTGCGGCCGGGCAGGGTTTCCCAGTCGAAGACCGGGGCGTGTAGGCCGGCGTAGCCGATGGCGATGAGGTAGGTGTTGAACCACTCGACGGCGGCGCTGTAGGTGCGCTGGTCGGCTTCGGTGATGCCGGTCAGGTACCAGCGGGGGTGGCCGAACACGGCGGCGCGGATCGCGCCGAGGATCGACGCCGGGTAGGTGCCGGTGCGGTGACAGGCGCATTTAGCCGGGCAGGCGTCGTGGGTGTCGTAGAGGCCGGTGGGGGTCCAGCCGTAGCGGCCCAGGTAGACGGCGGCGCGGTCGAGGACGGCGTGAACGTTGCCGGTCGGCAGGGCGGCGACGGTGCTCATCGGGTGGCCCGCCAGATGAGGAAGCCGGCGCGGGTGGGTAGCCGTTCCTGGCTGTACTCGTTCTCGGCGTAGGTTTCGAGGTCGTCCTCGGTGGCGTGGGTCCAGTCGTAGTCGTCGGCGGCGTCGCGCAGGGTGGAGATGACCTGCTCGGCGGTCTGCCCGGGGCGGTCGTTCCAGGTCAGTGGGCAGGTGGGGTCGTCGTCCTCGGTGGCCCGTGGCTGGGGCTGGTTGAAGTCGAGGTAGTTGGCCAGGGCGTCGATGGCGTGGGTGTAGTCGCGGGCTCCGCCGCGCGTCTTGCAGTGGTGCGGGATCGACATACGGTGGCCGTGCGCGGCCATCCCGATTGCGCCGGACACGCAGGCCGGCGGGTAGGGGTTGTCCTCGGTCGAGGCGTAGTAGGTGCCCTGGGTCCAGCCTCGAATTTCGAGGTAGCGGGCGGCGCAGCGCAGGATGTCGGCCGGGGTCAGGTCGGCCAGCGCGGCGGGGGTGGTGGGCTGTTCTTGGGTAGGGTTCATGGCGGCCACGTCCTTTCGTGGGCGGTGGTTGGGTCGGCGAGCCGGGGTTGCTTTCCAGGGCTGGTCCCGGTTCGTCGGCCGTCTTCTATCGGTGGTGCAGGTGGAGCCTCAGAAACACCCGCTGCCGGTCGTCGTTCTCACCGGCGGGGGTGGGTGCGGTGCGGAAGACCAGGACGCCCGCGTGCCGGGCGATGGTGGTCAGGGCGGCGATGTCTTCGCCGTCACCGATGAGCACCAGGTCCAGGACCCGAGTCGGCGTAGCGGTCGTGGTGCTCATGCCGCTGTCCGCAGGTCGGCGGGGGCGACGAGGCCGCTACGGCGGCGGGTCCAGGTGGCGTAGTCGGCGACGCGGATGATGTCGGCGTCGGTCATGTAGGCGGCTTTCACCCGGTTGGGAGTGCCGCCTTCGGCGATGAGGTAGCCCTCGCCCTGGTTGTTCGGGTCGATGCTGTTGGAGGAGAAGCCGCGGGCGTACCAGCCGTGCCCGAGCACGATGTCGGAGGACACGTCGTTGGTGCAGCGGCCAGCGAACCGCCACGCGAACAGGTCCCGCAGCGACGGCGGGATGATGTCCGAGGACGGGCGCTGCGTGGCGGCGGCGACGATGATGCCGACGGCGCGGCCCCGGGCGACGATGTCGCGCAGCAGCGCGGCGAACAGGTCCTGGTCCTTCTTGTCACCGGCGGTGGCGGAGAAGTAGGCGATCTCGTCGCAGGCCACGAGGATCTGACCGAACAGGTCGTTGGGGCCGATCTTCCGGCGGCGGTGCGACAGCAGGAACGCGTACCGGTTGTCCATCACCACCTGGACGCGGCGCAAGGTGCGGATGGCGTGCTCGATGTCGGGGCCGACGAACACGTCGGCGGCGTCCTTCCACAACCCGAGTTCGACCTGCTTGCCATCGAGCAGGCACAGCCGCACATCCGGGCACAAAGCGGCGTGCCCGACGATGGTGTTGAGCAGCGACGATTTGCCCGCGCCGGGTTCACCACCGATGAGGATGTTGCGGTAGATCATCGGCAGGTAGGCCGGTTGGCCGAACTCGTCGATGCCGAGGAAGACCGGGTCGAAGATGGACAGGCCCGCGCCGACCGGCACCGTCTGCGGCGCGTCTGGCCGGGTGGGCAGTTCGATGGTGTCCGTGAGGTCCATGGCAGGGGCTCCCGGGGTCGGTTGACACGTACGTGTCAAAGCGGGTGGGGGATCGGGTAGGGCGCGGACGCTCGACCCGTCAGGGGTGCTTGGTCCGCGCCGTCCCGGTGGTTAGGCGTAGTCGGAGGGGTCGAACCCGTTCGGGCTCGCAGTGGTGGTGTTGCGCGGCTTGCGCTGGCGGGGAGTGTCGGCCGGTGCGGTGACCGGCTGGTCGGGCACGTCAGGCAGGTCCAGGCCGACAGGCGGCATGCCCGGTGAGGTAGGAGCGTTGGACGGGATGTCCGTGGGGACGTAGTCCGGCAGCGGCGACACAACCGTGTGCGCCAAGGGTTCGCGGCGGGTGATGTCGATGCGGATCAGCGCCGCGTACTTGCGACCGGCGCGCATGACGCGGACCTCGTTGGCCCAGCACGCCACAGCCAGCTTTTGCATCTGGCCGTCCTGCTCCAGATCCCGCAGGGACAGACCCGGGCGCAGCCACACCCAGACCCGCTCACCAGCCGGGGTCGACTTGGCGGGCAGGATCAGCGGCAGCGAACCGTGCCGGTTCGTGGCGATGAACGCCGCGAAACACATCCGCAGCCGATGCCGCACGATCAGGCACCAGACCCAGGCCATCACCCGACGGCGCACAGGTGCGATCGCGGCGGGGACGCCGACGACCAGGGCGACGATGAGCAGCGAGCCCCACAGCGGGGTTGACTGCATCAGCGTGGTCCAGCCGTAGACGACGGCCAGGCCGAGCCCGATTTCCGGCAGCCAGTGCCAGAAGACGCGCAGGACCGGCCACGCCACGATCAGCGCGAACATCACAGCGCCGAGCACAGCGCCGAGGACAACGCCGAACAGCGCACCCACGATCGGGTGCATGTACTCAGAGGCCACCGTGGCGGCCAGGAGGCCGACCACTCCGAGGGTGACCCAAAAGGCGATGGTGGCCCGACGACGGTACGAGCGGGCGACCGGCGCTTCGATGACAGTGACTTGACCCCCACGGTTCGACCAGCCGAACGGGGACCTCTGGCTAGACTTGGACACGACAAGTCCTCCCTAGTAGGGACCTTGTTGGACAGGACGCGGGGTCGCAGACGACGCCAATCAACGGCGACCCCGTGTCCACCTCTTCGCTTCTGTGGAGCCGAACAGGAACACCGGCCGCTACGCGGCGGCGGTGTCCAGTGCGGTCAGAGCCGAGGCCCGGAACGCGACACCCGAGCGGACCTTGCCGTCGCGGTCGTTGACCCAGGGCAGCGCCTCCAGGTTCACCGGCACGACCGGCTGACGAACCGCGACGGCCGGCATCACCGGGCTGACCACGGTCACGTTGATGACCTCAGCGCTACCGTCCGCGAGGGCGTAGAGCTGCACCGCCCACATCGGGGCCTTCGTCTCCCGGTCGAACTTCTGCTGACCCGACTGGTCCAGCTTCGGAACCGGGTTCACCGCGACCTCGTACGACACCTTCGAGGTGTCCAGCAGCAGACGTCCCATGACTGACTCCCTTCAACTAGGGCTCGCTCACCTTGAGCGATTGCCCGTGTTCGATGGGATCAGCCTAGCCCGTACAAAAGTACGTGTCTAGTACTTCAGTACTGGTCATCGATCGAAATCTTGGTGCGAAGAAGGGCGCCCCGCTGTGGGACGCCCTTCGGTGCAGCTCGGAAGGTGTGACGGTAGCTAAGCCACTCCTACGCGGCGAGCCAAGGCTGCCAGTCGGTCGGAGGGGACGGGTTCCATCCGTACAAGGTCGGAAACCATCGTCTCGACCACCGGGTGTCCCTTGACCTGCTCCGGGGTTAGCGCCTCGGCCTGCTCAAGCGCATCGACCGCCTCAGATACCCTGCGTCGCTGAGTCCAGGCCCCTGCCACGTACATGAGGAGCCGAGCCTGCCGCTCGGACGATAGGCCGGACGAGTCGATCCGCTCCGCCGCCCGGAGCGCAGAACCGGCGTCGCCGAGTTCGACTGCCACTGCGACCTCGTGTAGCTGGACGTTCGTGGGGCCAAACTCGGTCTCGTAATCGTTGCGGTCGACCCCCAGGAGCTGAGCTGCCTCTCGCGCTACTCCGAGATACTCGTGAGCCCTCTGGTCATCTCCCATCCGCGCAGAGGCCACAGCCAGTTGCAGATTCAGCGCGCCGAACAGCGACACAGCCGCTGGCTTGTCCGCCGATACCTCGGACTCAAGCGCTGCCGCAGACGACGATGCAGCGCTTATGACCTGCTCGAATTGCCGCCCGCCCTGAAACACCAGCGCAAGGCGGAACGTTCCAGCGGCGACCAACAGCGGGTCTCCGACCTGCTCCGCAACGAGCAACGCCCGATCGATTGCTACCCAGGCCGCTTCATGCTGACCAAGCTTCGACAGTGCGGCCGAGAGGGCGTGATACACCGACGCTAGCTCGGTGAGGTACGTCTTTCGCGCCGCGCCCTTGGTGGATCGTGTTGCTCTCTCCAGATCCGGCAGTAGGCCCCGCAGCAGCTCGGCCAGGTCCTCGTAACGGGCGGCGTGTGCGTACGTCCAGCACAGATCGGCTCGCTCGGCTGTCTGCGGCAGGGGAAGCTCTCGGTCCTTGCCCAGAATCGCGGCCATGAGGTAGCTGGTACTTAGCACCGAACGTAGGGCGACAGCCGCCGAGGGAACCTCAGCGCTCTCCGTGTCCGCCGTACCCGGGGCCAGCTCGGCCATCGGGATACCGAGCGCACCCGCGATCCGCTCCAAGATGGAGACCCGATCGATCGAACGTACCCCGCGCTCGACCTGCGAAAGCCAAGCCTCAGACCGCCCGATCATCTCGGCAAACTCACGCTGAGAAAGGCCACGCTTTTGCCGCCGCCTAGCTATAAGTCGACCTTGCTCGTTGCTGTCAGGCATCTAGTGAACCAAGGCCCTTGCTAGGTCCGACCGTCAGAAACTCAACCCGCGCGTCCTGCGTGTACGGTTCGCGCTCCTTGTGGAAGCGGAGCACGTGGGGTTGCACTTCGTGCGCCTCGAATGCTTCTCGGTCTGCGTAGCACTCGTAGAAGACTCGGGCGAGCGGTGCCCCCTCTACGGAGTGAGTAGCATAAATCAGCGTCCCTGGTTCGCGGGCACGGATCTCAATCCCTGTCTTTGCGACAAGCGCGTCAAACGCTTTCGCGCTCTCGTCGTCTTTCAGATCGAAACGCACCACCAATGCGAACATGCAGCCACCCTTCTTGTTCAACCGAGAGTCACGGCTTGCGTACGCAACTCTGGCCGTACTCTTGTTCGGCCACCCGTATTCTATTACGGATCGCCTCGGTGAGGTAGTCGGCGAAGGGGTTGGCTCACACAAGAAGAGGTCCGATAGCGATGGGCTTGGATCTTCTCCGGTCGCTTCGTATCGTCAACGGATGACCATGGGGGAGGAACTACCAGGATGGCGACCGCACCGGATCAGGAGAACGGGTCGGCCGGCGCGACGATGGCCATGGGTGACTCTCTCTTGTCGCCGTGCTCGGTAGCGGAGTCGTAGCCGTTCCGGTGTCGTGGGCCGTACGAAAGCAGGCCGAGGCCGAGCGGGGCGAAGCCTCGCCTGAGTCCGCCGCGCTGGTCTGGGTCCTGCAACTGAGTGCGGGCGAGGAGCTGAGGCTGTCACGCGTTCTGGCGAAGCCCCGACTACTCTGTCCTTGGCCCGGGGGACCACAACGACGCGAGGCGGGTCCTCTGCCGCTCGATGTAGCTCTCCAGCCCGGCGCGGGTGCGCGGCATACCTAACCAATCCTGAGCGGCGTGCCTGAACTCCCGGATCGCGATGGCTTCGCGGTCAGGACCGAAGTCAACGGGATATCCGTCAATGATGTCGGAGAGGCTTCCCCACATTCGGTACAACCAGCCCGCGCCCCAGGAGTGCTCCATGTGCGGTGCTTCGGTCAGCGTCCACTTCAGTTCGTCGACGACGTCGTGCGGATCTTCGCTGCCGCCGAGGATCCGACGCATGTAGGGGTTGAGGAGTTCGGCTAGTCCATCGACCATGTCTTCGGGTGGCATGTCGGTCACGCGGAGAGCGTGCCAGAAAGAGCACAAGGAGGGCCGGTGTCACGCAGGTCCTGATACCGATCTGTCGCGCAGGTCCCGAGACCGGACATCGTTGGTTCTCAGTTCGTGTGAGAACTTTCTGTACGGGATCAAGGCGGCCCGCTTCGCAGGCCGCTCGCGCCGCCGACCAGGGGCCGACCCAACGGGTCGCCGATCGGGGACCCCGCGCCCTTAGCGCAAGCGCACGGGCGCACCCCGAACGGTTGCAGCCCCGCCGGCGGCGCGACATACGAAGAAGCCCCGGGCCGCCATGATGAGTGGCAGATCCGGGGCTTCGGTGTTGAAGGCGACGACCAGGGCGTGCCGCCGGCGGGGCGCTCGGGCGCTCTGGGATGGTTGGCGCCATCCCGACAACCTTCGTCCGGGCAAAGCCGAGTGGGTGGGGCCTGCCCGGTCAAGGTCGTTCAGACGGTGGGGTGCTCCACCTTGACCGGGCAGGCCCCACCCACTCCACGGTGTGCGGACGAAGGCCGACGGGATGGCTGTAGGGCGGTGTGTCAGCGGTACAGCGGCGAAAGTCTGGTTGTCGGCGCGCGGCCAGACCGACGCGAGGGTCGGGCAGATTGTGCCAGGCTGAGATCATTGCGGTCATGAACGACTTCTGGAGTGGGGCAGCGAGCGCACTCATCGGTGCAACCGTGGGAGGAGTCGCAAGCTGGTTGGCTGCGTCCGTCCAAGTACGAGGGGCGATTCGCGTGGCAAAAATGCAGGTTGAGGATAATCTCGAAGCGCAACGCCTCTTGCGGAGAGAAGAGTTAGAGCGGGAGGCAATAATTGCTTACTCGCACCTCGCCGACAAGCAGCACAACGCTCTCTTCGAGCTATTCAAGCTGCATGCCCACGAGCCGCTTCCGGGCGGTTCTTGCCCCGATCCGATTCGTTTGGCAGGCATGGACGAAATTATCGAGGAGTCTGACCGGGTTAAGCGCGCGTATCGGGCCTTTCTCCCGGCTGAGCCCGCCGGTGAGCTTGAGTATGTCGAGGACACCATCTGGGACACCACTTCACGCTTTCCGCGCTTCAATCAAACGGTGTTGGGCAAGCCCGACGAAACGCGCTGCGACTGGGCGAGGGCTCTTGAGGGCGCCCTGGGCAGGCTCGACTACGCGACAATGTGCCTTGAAGCGCGGCTCGAAGGACGGCCCTTTCCCCCGAAGCGCTACTAACAGACCAGGGCTCAACGGCGCATCAGCAGTGCGCAGCAACCGTTCAGCGTCCGTCTGGGCTCGGCTGTTGGGAGGGAATCTCGGGATTCTCCTCGGGAAGGGCCTGGAGTGCTGCCTCTCGGAGGCGCTGCCATGCCGAGAACCGATATTGAACTTGGTCCTGTGTCATCAGGGCCACGACCCGATGGCCGCACGTGGAGTCCCTGGCGGGGCGACAGCGATGATCGGGAAGCCCGGACTGCGGTCGAGGGGGAGATCATCCGGCCCAAGCGCGGCCCAACTGAGAACCACCAGGGGCGGCAAGCGGTGGCAGACGTTGATAACGCCCGCCCTGGTCGTAGCCGCGATACGTCCGATTGGCGATGACCACTCGTTGCAGCGGGTCTATGGGGTTCAAATCGCCTCATCATCAGGGCCGTCAGACAGTGGATGGCGGACAGGCTGCTCTCGTGCGATCGTTTGCGCCATGTTTCAGGCCGCGCGTGAGATCGACAGTCCTGCGCGTAACCGGCGCGTTGATAAGGAGTAGAGACCGTGATCGCGTTGAGGATGCGGCTCGGGGTGGTCGTCCTTGTGGGCTTGGCCCTCGGTGGGGTGCTGAGCTGGACAGCGGGCTTGTGGCCGGGTGCCGACGATCCGCACGCCACGGTGGACCATTGCTACGTCACGTACGACCGGCAGGAGGTCAGGCACAGCCGGTGCATCGGCAACTGGACCCGCAGCGACCGCGGGTATCAAGGGCCGATCTACGGCGTCGACGTCAAGAAGTCCTGGAAGCTCATCGACGCAGAACCGAACAGCGCTTACGAGTGGGAGGTCACCATCCCGGAGTCGGTCAAGCAGCCGCGGGTGCTCGCCGACAGCCGGCAGGCGTGGACCGTTTCGGCGCGGGCCCTGCCCTGGGGTCTGGTTCCCGCTACCCTCGCGGCGCTGCTGGTAGCCCTGGCTTGGTCGATCACCGCGACAGTCAAGGCCCGTAAGCCGACGCAACGCGCCCCCGGCGCCCAGGCTGGGTGATCAACTGGGTGACGCCGGAAGCGACCGCTGCTGGACGTCTATGGACTACGGTGCACCGTTCCAGCAGTTCAGCCCCACTGCTCGCCCCTCTCCCCGCCGGCTGATCCTTCCTTCGGGACGAAGGTCCTCAATCTCCGCCAGGCGACGGCCGGCGGAGCTTGACATCCATAGAAGCATCGGGATGACAGAGCACCAACGGCCGATGGTGTTGACCGGTCCCCGGCAGCAATGATTGCGCGGTGCGCGACTTTGAGTTCAGCGACCTCGATACGATCCTGCACCTGGCGGCGGCCCAAACCGCCAGTCCAAGCGTGAGAGTCGCTCTCCGCGTTGCGCGGATTGGACTTCGATCCCAGCGCCCGCTCGTCCCGTGGAGGTTGGATGACGAGGTCACTACTGCGATCCGTCAAGCGTGCGGAGAGGAGCCATCCGACCAGCTCCGCACCAGCCTCAACGACGTTTTGATGTGCTTACAAGGTGACGTGGCAGTTAGCGTCATTGCGGACAAGTGGAAGATTCCCTATAGCCTGTTACCGCCGCCAGACCCCGCCGTCGAGCTAGCAGCCTTCCGGCCAGGACGTGTGCTCGACAAGGACAGTGAGCGGCGGTTTCTGGATCATCTTGAAATGGGTACCCCGCTGGAGGTCATTCTCAGGGGGCATTTGTGGGTTGAGGCCGCTCTGCTGCGGTTGCTCGCCGAGTACACACCGCGTCCGACTCACTTAGACAAGGCAAGGTTTTCGTTCGCTCAGCGGCTTCAGCTCATGGCCGCCCTGGATCTGATTCCGACGGGCGAACTATCCGCCTTCGTTACGCTCAACAAGCTTCGTAACCAGGCCGCGCATCAACTCGATGCCGCTATTGGCGGGGATGAAGAGCAGGCCTTAGTAGACTCCCTTGGGCCGCAGGCACGAGCCGCCTCTGGCTTGGACATGGACGAGCACAGGAACCAACCCTTTCCCGATCGGCTTCGACGGGCGATCGCCACCTTGTTGGTCATGGTTGATGGTCAGCACCGAGATCTACTCGCCATAAGGGAACGGGAGCGCTTTTACCACCTTCAGGTCGTCAAGGTGCTTGAGCAGCGGCCAGGTCACGATCGGTCCGCGCCTAGTCTGTGACGTGGCGACGGGCGACCCCACCAACGACGACCGACAACCGCCCGACGAGTAGCGCCAAACCGGAGCCAAAGTTGATCATCGCTGACCATCCATGCCAGGCGTGCCCTCCGAACGAAGCCGAGCGAACGGGGGCTGCCCCGGTCAAGGTCATCTAGCCGCTGGGTGCGCAGCATGACCGGGCAGGCCCACCCACTCCACGGGGTGCGGACGAAGGCCGACGGGATGGCTAGGGGGGCGCAGCCGAGGGAGGGCGGGGCTGAAGATCATCGGGCACAGATCCGGCACAACTGACACCGACAAGGGCCATCAAACGTCGTCAGACGACGCAAGGTGCCGCCCAGCTCCTGGCGCTGATCCGTCCCAGTGCGGGTGATCCGTCTGGCACAAGCGAGATTAGTACGTGCAATCCGGGGTCCGATCAGGGACTATTGGCGCAACGGACGTCGGTGATCGGACCGGCGTCGACCGTGTGGGCCGTCGTGCCCGGCCCCGGTCGGCGGCGGTACCGCAGCAGCCGCTGAACCGGGAGGGTGAGCGCGATGCCTGACATACGACCCACGGTGGGCTCCGGCGCGCTGGTCCTCAACGCCACCTACGAGCCGCTGTGTGTCGTGTCGGTGCGCCGAGCCGCCATCCTCGTCCTCTCCGCAAAGGCTGTCTGCGTCGCCGACGGTGACGGCATCCTGCACAGCGCCCGGGACGCCCTCCCAGTCCCGTCGGTGGTCCGGTTGACCCGCTTCGTCCGGGTGCCCTACCGCACCCACGTCGGGCTGTCCCGGCGGGCGATCTTCGCCCGGGACGGGTGGCGGTGCGCCTACTGCCGAGGCCCGGCCGAGACCATCGACCACGTCTTTCCGCGCAGCCGGGGTGGCCGGCACGCCTGGGAGAACGTGGTCGCCGCGTGCGCCCGGTGCAACCACACCAAGGGTGACAAGACCCCGGCCGAGCTGGGCTGGCGGCTGCACGCGCTGCCGGCCGCACCGAAGGGCACCGCCTGGCGGGTGCTCGGGCACCGCGCCCCCGATCCGCGCTGGGCCGACTGGCTCGACCTGCGAGAGCCCGAAGCGGCCGCCTGATCCTGGTCCCGCAGACCCCGACCTCACGCAGAACGAGCCTTGACCAGCGACGCGAAGACCACCACGTTGTCCGCGTAGCCGGTCTCGCCCCCGACCCATCGGCCGCCGCAGGTGATCAGCCGCAGGCTCGGGCGGCTGAAGTCGCCGTACACCTCGTCCACCGGCAGTTGCGCCTTGTCGAACCGCTCCACCGAGTCCACCTCGAAGACCGCCACGCTCCGGTCGGAGCGGGTGACCTCGATCTGATCGCCGGAACGCAGGTCCCGCAGCTTGTGGAAGACGGCCGGTCCGCTGGTGGTGTCCACGTGTCCGACGATCACCGCCGGGCCGTACTGCCCGGGCGTGGGGCCCTGGTCGTACCAGCCGGCCTCCTGGGCGCGGGCCGCGTCCGGGACGGCGATGGTGCCGTCCGGGGCGATGCCCACGTCGTGCACCGGAGCCCGCAGGTCCAGCGTGTTGATGGCGAGACCCACCGGGCGGCTGGCCGGGAGCACCGGGTACTTCTTCGGCGGTGGCCGCAGGCCGGCGGTGATCCGGTCCGGCAGCAGGCTGACCCCGGTCACCTGCTCGATGCCGAGCATCGCCACGATCAGCACCATCAGCGCGGCGACGGCCAGTACCGGCACTCCCGGGCTGGTGGTGAACCGACGTCGGAGCAGCGGCGAGCCGGCCGGGCGGCTCGGCGGCAACGGGCGGGCGGCCGGATCGGTGGTGGCGACGCTGGCCGACACGGCCTGCCCAGCGACCCTGCGCAGCCGGCCGGAGGCCCGGGCGACCAGCCGGCCGGAGGCGCGCAGCGCCGCCCCGGACCGGGCCCGGGCACCGCGGTCCGGCCGCGCACGCGCGGAGGATCGGGTCATGGCGTGTCCTGCTCAGGAGCCCGCCCCGGTACGCCGCCGGCCGCCGGCCATGCCGAGCGCGATGGCGGTGGCCACCAGCGCCACGCCGCCGAGCACCAGCAGCGATCCGGTGCCCCGGCCGCCAGCGGTGCCGCCGCCCCCGGTCGCCGGTCCCTTGCTGGGCGAGGCCATGTTCAGCACGGTCAGAGTCGTCGAGGCGGTCTGGCCGTTGTCGCAGCGCAGGTCGACCGGGTACTCGCCGGGCTGCTTGTCGCCCGGGATGGTGACCGACCCGGTCAGGAAACCCCTGTCCGGTCTGAGCATCAGTTGCCCGAACGCGTCGGATTGCACGGTGGCCTGGCGATTGTTGTCGTTGTCGCAGCTCGCCCGGACCTGGACCCGGCCTCCGGCCTGGACGCTGCTGGGCGTCACCTCGACGAAGGTGTTCTCACCGGCACTCGCCGGTGAGACCGACAACAGGACGAATGCCCCGACCAGCCCCATCAGTGTCAGGGCGGCCGAGAGTGCGCGGTTGATCGTGCGAAGACCCTGCATGATTTCCCCCTACCGGCGACAACCGCCGGAACCCTCCCCTGGGCACACGCGCTGTTTTCCCGCTGGCCGGGGGGCAAACCCGCAGGCGGGCAGGGTGGGGTCGGTCAGCGGCGGCGGGGCGTGGTGCCGCCGGAGGGGAGCGGCGTGATCGGCTGCCAGCCCAGCGGGGAGGACAGGACCATCGTGCTCGACGGCTGGCCGTACGGGGCGAGCCGGTCGATGACCGCCTCGAACTCGCCGATCGAGCCGGCCGCCACCTTGAGCATGCTGCACGCGTCCCCGGTGATCCGGTGGATCTCCAGGATCTCCGGCCAGCCGGCCACCGCCGGGTCGTGCAGGATGCACCGCGCGCCGTAGCAGGACATCCGGATGAGCGCGACCACGGTGCGGCCGGCCCGGGTCAGGTCGACCTGGGCGTGGTAGCCGGTGATCACCCCGGCCTCCTCGAGCCGACGGACCCGCTCGGCCACGGCGGGTGGCGAGAGGTGGACCCGCCGGGACAACTCGCTGAAGGACAGGCGGGCGTCAGCCTGCAACTCGCGCAGCAGCGCCCAGTCCATGTCGTCCACGCTCAGACCTTACTTTCGTGAACCGGATTCGCCCAGATGCCTTTGGCTTGTCGGCTGAGCGCGGGAAGCGCCGTTGATCCGGCATTCCGCAGGCCATCCGACCGCGAGATCATGACGTCGACCAGTCCGGGGGAGGGAGACGAATGGTGGATCAGACGGAGCGGCGGGCGCCGAACCGCGCCGCCACGGTGCGACCGGTGACCCCACGGCAGCGGGCCGCCCGCGCCGCACGCAACGGCGGCGAGCCGACGTTGGAGTTCGCCGAGTTGGTGCCCTACGACGCGTACGTGCAGGCCAGCGCCCTGCACCAGTTGCAGCATCCGCTCAGCAGCGACCCGGGCGAGATGTCCTTCCTGATGGTCAGCCAGATCATGGAGCTGTACTTCGGGCTGACCTGCCACGAGCTGCGGGAGACCCAGCGGCTGCTGCGCGACGACCGGGTCTGGGACGCGCTGGCCCCGCTGCGCCGCGCCGCGCTGCACCTGGAGGGCCTCAACGCCGCCTGGCAGGGCCTGCGCTGGATGACCCCGGCCGACTTCAACCGGTTCCGCAACCTGCTCGGCGAGGGCTCCGGCTTCCAGTCGGCGATGTACCGGCACCTGGAATTCCTGCTCGGGCTGCGCGACCCGGCGCTGATCCGGCCGTTCCGCCGGCAGACCGAGGTGCACGCCGCGCTGACCGCGGCGCTGGCCGCCCCGAGCCTCTGGGACGACGTGCTCGCGCTGCTCGCCCGGCGCGGCTTCGACCTCCCCGCCGACCTGCTGAACCGGGACGTGGCGGTCGAGCACGACCCGCAGCCGTCGGTCGAGGCGGCCTGGGTACGGATCTACGCCGACACCGGCCCGGACAACCACCTGCGGCTGCTCGGCGAGGCGCTGAGCGGGGTCGCCGAGGAGTTCGGCGACTGGCGGTGGAACCACGTCAAGGCGGTGCAGCGGACAATGGGCGCCAAGGTCGGCAGCGGCGGTTCCGCCGGACTGGCGTGGTTGCAGCGCAGCATGGCCCGGGTGGTCTTCCCGGAGCTGTGGTCGGCCCGCACCGCGATGTGACCGGAGAGCGAGACACCCCTGTGCACACCCCTGAAACCGAGCCTCTGGGCCTCGCCGCTGGCGAAGCGCAGGCCCGCCGCCTCGACGAGGCCGATCCGGGCCACCGGCACCTGTTCCACGTCCCGCCAGCGGACGGCGGCAGCCACCCCGAGTCGGCGTACCTCGCCGGCAACTCGCTCGGCCTGCAACCCCGGGCCACCCGCGACGAACTCCTCGCGGACCTGGACTCCTGGCAGCGGCTCGGCGTCGAGGGGCACCTGGAGGCGGAGCGCGCCTGGCTGCCGTACCACGAGTTGTTGACGGCACCGGCCGCCCGACTGGTCGGCGCCCGGCCCGCGGAGACCGTCGTGATGAACTCCCTCACGGTCAACCTGCACCTGCTGATGGTCAGCTTCTACCGCCCGGCCGGCGCCCGCACCCGCATCGTCATCGAGGATTCCGCGTTCCCCTCGGACAGCTACGCGGTGCGCAGCCAGGCCCGGTTCCATGGCCTGGACCCGGACGACACCGTGGTCCGGTTGCGTCCGCGTCCCGGCGAGGATGCCCTGCGCACCGAGGACGTGACCGGCTATCTGGCCGCCGAGGGCGACCGGGTGGCGTTGGTGCTGCTCGGCGGGGTCAACTACCTCACCGGCGAGCTGCTCGACATCCCGGCGATCACCGCCGCCGGCCGGGCGGCCGGTGCCGTGGTCGGCTGGGACCTGGCGCACGCGGTCGGCAACGTGCCGCTGGCCCTGCACGACTGGGACGTCGACTTCGCCGCCTGGTGCTCCTACAAGTACCTGAACTCCGGGCCGGGCGCGCTGGCCGGCGTCTTCGTGCACGAGCGGCACCTCGGCGACCCCGACCTGCCCCGCTTCGAGGGCTGGTGGAGCACCGCGGCGGCCACCCGGTTCGAGATGACGCCGGTGTCCCGGCCACCGGCCACAGTGGAGGCCTGGCAGATCTCCAACCCGCCGATCTTCGCGATGGGCCCGGTGCGTACCTCGCTGGAGCTGTTCGACGCGGTCGGCATGCCGGCGCTGCGCGCGCGCAGCCTGCGGCTCACCGGCTGGCTGGAGCGGCTGTTCGACGAGGTCACCGCCGATCGGCCGCTGCGCGTGGTCACCCCGCGCGACCCGGCCCGGCGCGGCTGTCAGCTCTCGGTGCGGATCGGCGCCGGCAACGCCGCTGAGCTGACCAAGCGGCTGCGGCACGAACACGGCGTGATCGCCGACGCCCGCGAACCGGACGTCGTCCGGTTCGCCCCGGTGCCGCTCTACTCCACGTACCACGACTGTTGGCGAGCCGCCGCCGCGCTCGCCGCGACGGTAGGGCAGGTGTCCGCATGACCGCCCGGCGTGACGAGATCGCGATCATCGGTGCCGGGTTGGCCGGCTGCCTGGCCGCCTGCTTCCTGGCCAGGCGTGGTTACCCGGTGGCCCTCTACGAGCGCCGGCCCGACCCGCGCGCCGGCACGGCCGAGCGGGGCCGCTCGATCAACCTGGCGCTCTCCGAGCGCGGCCTGGACGCCCTGCGCCGGATCGGCCTGGCCGAGCAGGTGATGGCCGACGCGCTGCCGATGCGCGGCCGGATGATCCACCCGGTCGACGGGGAGCCGCAGTTCCAGTCGTACAGCGCGGCCGGCGACCGGGCGATCAACTCGATCAGCCGGGGCGCACTGAACAACGCCCTCCTGGACGCGGCAGCCGCGCTGCCCGGGGTACGGGTCGTCTTCGACCACCGGCTGGTCGGGCTCGACCCGACCGACGGCGGCCTGAGCTTCGACACCCCGCAGGGTCCGGTCAGTGCCAAGGCGTCGGTGGTGCTGGGCGCCGACGGCGCCGGTTCCGCCGTGCGTGGCCAGTTGCTGGCGCACGGGCTGCTGCGCGAGAGCGTGGACTTCCTCGACTACGGCTACAAGGAGCTGACGATCCCGCCGCTGGGCGGGGACTTCGCGCTGGACCCGGACGCGCTGCACATTTGGCCGCGCGGCACCTCGATGATGATCGCGCTGCCGAACCCGGACCGCTCCTTCACCTGCACGCTGTTCTGGCCCAACCAGGGTGCCGGGAGCTTCGCCTCGCTGGACAGCCCGGCGGCCATCGAGCGGCACTTCGTCCAGCACTACCCGGACGTGGTCCCGCTGGCGGCGAACCTGGTGGACGACTACCAGCACAACCCGGTGGGCGTGCTCGGCACGGTCCGCTGCACCCCCTGGCAGGTCAACGGGACGGTCGGCCTGCTCGGCGACGCGGCGCACGCCATCGTGCCCTTCTACGGCCAGGGCGCCAACTGTGCCTTCGAGGACGTGGTGGAGCTGGACCGCTGTCTGGACGAGTGCGCCGACGACTGGTTGGCGGCGTTGCCGCTGTTCCAGCGGCGGCGGCAGGAGAACGCCGAGGCCATCGCGAGGATGGCGCTGACCAACTTCGTGGAGATGCGGGACAAGGTCGCCTCCCCGGTCTTCCAGCTCGGCCGGCGGGTGGAGCACGCACTGGAACGGGCACTGCCCGGCCGGTACGTTTCCCAGTACGAGTTGGTGTCCTTCTCCACCACCCCGTACGCCGAGGTTCGCCGCCGGGTCCGCCGACAGCACCGGGTGCTCGGCGCGTTCGCCGGCGGCGCCGCGCTGCTGCTGGTCGGCGCGATCGGCGCCGCGCTCAGCCGAGGGAGGCGCGCATGACCGGCAACTGGGATCCGCGGCTGATGGCCGGCCACGCGCCGGCCGGGCCGGGGCGGTTGCGCAACTTCATCGCCGGCGAGTTCGTCGACGGCGGGCCCACCTTCACCAAGGCCAGCCCGGTGACCGGCGAGCCGGTCTTCGAGGTGGTCGAGGCGTCGAAGTCCACGGTGGACGATGCGGTGGCCGCCGCCCGGGCAGCGCTGCGCGGGCCGTGGGGCCGGATGGGCGAACGGGAGCGCGCCGAGGTGCTGCGCCGGGTCGCCGACGAGTTGGAACGCCGCTTCGACGACCTGGTCACCGCCGAGGTCGCCGACACCGGTAAGTCCATCGCCCAGGCCCGCACGTTGGACATCCCGCGCGGCGCGGCGAACTTCCGGGCGTTCGCGGAGATCGTGGCCACCGCGCCCACCGAGTCGTTCACCACGGTCACCCCGACCGGCGGCCGGGCGCTCAACTACGCGGTCCGCAAGCCGGTCGGCGTGGTCGCGGTCATCGTGCCGTGGAACCTGCCGCTGCTGCTGCTCACCTGGAAGGTGGCCCCGGCGTTGGCGTGCGGCAACGCCGTGGTGGTCAAGCCCAGCGAGGAGACGCCCGCCTCGGCGACACTGCTCGCCGATGTGATGGCCGCCGCCGGCGTACCGGCCGGGGTGTTCAACCTGGTGCACGGGTTCGGGCCCGACTCGGCCGGTGAGTTCCTCACCCGCCACCCCGGGGTGGACGCGATCACCTTCACCGGCGAGTCGGCCACCGGCGGCGCGATCATGCGGGCCGCCGCCGACGGGGTGAAGGCGGTGAGCTTCGAGCTGGGCGGCAAGAACGCCGGCCTGGTCTTCGCCGACGCCGACCTGGACGCCGCGGTGGCCGGCTCGGTGCGCTCCAGCTTCACCAACGGCGGGCAGGTGTGCCTCTGCACCGAACGCCTCTACGTGCAGCGCCCGGTCTTCGAGGAGTTCACCGCCCGGCTGGCGAAGCGGGCCGGCGAACTGGCGTACGGCTGGCCGGCCGACGAGGCCACGGCGACCATGCCGCTGATCTCCCACCAGCACCGGGCGAAGGTGCTCGGCGCCTACGAGCTGGCCCGCGCCGAGGGCGCCGAGGTGCTCACCGGCGGCGGCACGCCCACTTTCGGTGACGCCCGCGACGGCGGGTCGTACGTGCAGCCGACGGTGCTCACCGGGCTCGGCCCGGACACCCGCACCAACCGCGAGGAGATCTTCGGCCCGGTGGTGCACGTCGCCCCGTTCGACACCGAGGACGAGGCGTACGCCCTGGCGAACGGCACCGAGTACGGTCTGGCGGCGACGGTCTGGACCCGGGACGTGGGCCGCGCGCACCGGGCCGGGGCACGGCTGGACGCCGGCATCGTCTGGGTCAACACCTGGTTCCTGCGCGACCTGCGCACCCCGTTCGGCGGGGTGAAGGCGTCCGGCATCGGCCGCGAGGGTGGCGTGCACTCACTGAACTTCTACTCCGAACTCACCAACGTGTGCGTGGACCTGTCGTGAGCCGCCGCAGCGAGGAGCGGGCATGAAAGCTGACATCGAGGCCGCTAACCGGGAGCTGGCCGAGGCCCGCAGCACCGGCAAGCCGTGCCCGCCACTGCGCGGCCGGCTGCTGCCGGAGGGGGACGTCGAGTCCGCGTACCGCGTGCAGCAGCACCAGGCGCGGGCCTGGCAGGGCCGCGGCGAGCGCCGGGTCGGTGCGAAGATCGGGCTGACCTCGCGGGCGGTGCAGGAGACCTTCGGGGTGTTCCAGCCGGACTTCGGCATGTTGACCGACGCGATGGCGGTCGGCGACGGGGTCGAGGTGCCCATCGACCGGCTGCTCCAGCCGCGGGTCGAGGCGGAGATCGCGTTCGTGCTCGCCAAGGCCCTGCCGGACCCGCAGCTCACCACGGTCGACCTGATCCGCGCTGTGGACCATGTGCTGCCCGCCATCGAGATCGTCGACTCGCGGATCGCGGCGTGGGACATCTCCATCGTGGACACCGTCGCCGACAACGCCTCCAGCGGGCTCTTCGTGCTCGGCACGTCGCCACGCCGGCTCGCCGACGTCGACCTGCGGCTGTGCGGGATGGTGCTGGAGCACGCCGGGGAGCCGGTGTCGGTGGGCGCGGGCGCGGCCTGTCTGGGCAACCCGCTGCACGCCCTGCAGTGGCTGGCCGAAACGCTGGCCCGCGCCGGTGACCCGCTGCGCGCCGGGGACGTGGTGCTCTCCGGGGCGCTCGGCCCGATGGTGCCGGTCACCCCGGGCGCCGCGTACGAGGCGCGGATCTCCGGGCTCGGCTCGGTGCGGACCTGCTTCTCGACGGAGGGATCCTCATGAGCGAGCGTCAGCGAGCGAATCATCGGCGCAGGGTCGTGGTGCCTCATGGCGGCACGGAGCGAAGCGGAGTGCCGGCATGAGCGTCGGGGTGGCGGTGCTCGGTTCCGGCAACATCGGCACCGACCTGATGATCAAGGTGTTGCGGCTCAGTAGCGAGCTGCGGATGGTGGTGATGGCCGGCATCGACGCGGCCTCCGACGGCCTGGCCCGGGCCCGCCGGCTCGGCGTGGCCACCACCGCGGACGGTGTGGACGGGCTGGTCGCGATGCCCGAGTTCGCCGACGTCGAGCTGGTCTTCGACGCCACCTCGGCGGGTGCGCACCGGCGCCACGACGAGGTGCTGCGCGCGCACGGCCGCACCGTCGTCGACCTGACCCCGGCCGCGCTCGGCCCGTACGTGGTGCCGCCGGTCAACCTGGACGAGCACCTGCACGAGCCGAACGTGAACATGGTGACCTGTGGCGGGCAGGCGACCGTGCCGATCGTCGCCGCGGTGCGCCGGGTCACCCCGGTGGCGTACGGGGAGATCGTCGCGTCGATCGCGTCCCGCTCGGCCGGTCCGGGCACTCGGGCCAACATCGACGAGTTCACCGAGACCACGGCCCGGGCCATCGAGGTGGTGGGCGGCGCCGAACGGGGCAAGGCGATCATCGTGCTGAACCCGGCGGACCCACCGCTGTTGATGCGCGACACCGTCTACTGCCTCTGCCCGGACGCCGACGCGGACACCGCCGCCATCGCCGCCTCGGTCGCGGACATGGTGGCGACGGTGCAGGAGTACGTCCCCGGCTACCGGCTCAAGCAGGACGTGCAGTTCGACCGGGTCGAGGCGTACCTGCCGACGCTCGGGCGGCAGCTCACGGCGTTGCAGGTGTCGGTCTTCCTGGAGGTCTCCGGTGCCGGGCACTACCTGCCGGCGTACGCCGGGAACCTGGACATCATGACCTCCGCCGCGCTGCGTACCGCGGAGCGGCTGGTCGCTCTGCGCGAGGTGATCGCCCGATGACGGATCTGTACATCCAGGACGTGACGTTGCGCGACGGCATGCACGCCATCGCTCACCGGTACACGGTCGAGCAGGTGCGCACCATCGCCGCCGCGCTGGACGCCGCCGGGGTGGCCGCGATCGAGGTGGCGCACGGCGACGGGCTGGCCGGTTCCAGCGTCAACTACGGCCACGGCGCGGCCAGCGACGCCGAGTGGATCTCCGCGGCCGCCGAGGTGCTGACCTCGGCGAAGCTGACCACCCTGCTGCTGCCGGGCATCGGCACCATCGCCGACCTGAGGGCGGCGAAGGCGCTCGGGGTGACCAGCGTCCGGATCGCCACCCACTGCACGGAGGCGGACATCTCCGCCCAGCACATCTCCTGGGCCCGGGAGAACGGCATGGACGTGGCCGGCTTCCTGATGATGTCGCACATGAACGACCCGGCGGGGCTCGCCGGGCAGGCCAAGCTGATGGAGTCGTACGGGGCGCACTGCGTCTACGTCACCGACTCCGGCGGCCGGCTGCTGATGTCGGACGTGGCGCAGCGGGTCGACGCGTACCGGCAGGTGCTGGCGCCGGAGACGCAGATCGGCATCCACGCCCACCACAACCTGTCGCTCGGCGTCGCCAACAGCGTGCTGGCCGTCGAGCACGGCCGGGTCACCGGGTCAGCCCCGGCCGGCCCGGACGCCCCGCACGGCCGGACCGTGCGGGTGGACGCCTCGCTGGCCGGGATGGGCGCCGGGGCCGGCAACGCGCCACTGGAGGTCTTCGTCGCGGTCGCCGAGCTGCACGGCTGGCGGCACGGCTGCGACGTGTTCGCGCTGATGGACGCCGCCGACGACCTGGTCCGCCCGTTGCAGGACCGGCCGGTCCAGGTGGATCGGGAGACGCTCTCCCTGGGGTACGCGGGGGTCTACTCAAGTTTCCTGCGGCACGCCGAGCGGGCCTCGGCGAAGTACGGCGTCGACGTCCGGTCGATCCTGGTCGAGCTGGGCCGGCGGCGGATGGTCGGCGGCCAGGAGGACATGATCGTGGACGTGGCGCTGGACCTGGCGGGTCAGCGCGAGCAGAAGGTGGCACCGTGAGCGTGAGGAGTGAGCCGGGTTTGCGAGCCCCGCAGTCGCGAATGAAGGTGGCACCGTGAGCGTGAGGAGTGAGCCGGGTTTGCGAGCCCCGCAGTCGCGAATGAAGGTGGCACTGTGATCGGGGTGGACACCGCGGGCGTCGCGGCGAAGCTGGGCGTGGCGGCGGACACCGCCACCGCCATCGGGCAGCTCGCCGCCGAGGTGGGGCTGGACGTGCCGACCGCGTACGGGGTGCAGGCGGCGTTGGTGCAGCGCCGGCTGGACCGTGGCGAGCGGCTGGTCGGGGTGAAGATGGGCCTGACCAGCAAGGCGAAGATGGCCCAGGTCGGCGTGGACGAGGTGATCTGGGGGCGGCTCACCGACGCGATGCGGGTGCCCGACGGCGGCGCCGTCGACCCGTCCGCGTACATCCACCCCCGGGTCGAGCCGGAGGTGGCGTTCCTACTGGACCGGCTGCCCGAACCGGGCGAGCCGATCGGCGACTTCGCTACCGCGGTCCGCGCGGTTGCCCCGGCCATCGAGCTGATCGACTCCCGGTACGCCGACTTCCGCTTCTCGTTGCCGGACGTGATCGCCGACAACACCTCGGCAGCCGCGTTCGTGGTGGGGCCGTGGTCGCCGGTCCCGGCCGGCCTGGACAACCTCGGCGTGCTGCTGGAGGTGGACGGGCGGGTGGTTCAGGTCGGTTCGACGGCGGCGATCCTCGGCGACCCGCGCCGGGCGCTGGACGAGGGCATCCGGCTGGCCGGCCGGCACGGGGTGCGGCTGCAGTCCGGGTGGGTGTTTCTCGCTGGTGCCGCCACGGCCGCCGTTCCACTGCGTCCGGGGGCTCATGTCCGTGCCGTGGTGGAGAAGCTGGGCACGGCGTCGCTGAAGGCGTCGGCATGAGCGGCGGTGCGAGCGTGGTGGCGGGGAAGGCCGTCCCGCGGGGAGCGTTTCCGCACGTCAAGGTCGCGGGCGGGTTCGTCTTCGTCTCGGGTACGTCGTCGCGGCGGCCGGACAACAGCTTCGCGGGTGTGTCGGTCGACGAACTCGGCACGACCGACCTGGACGTCCGGGTGCAGACGCGGGCGGTCATCGAGAACATCCGGGACCTGCTGCGCTCGGTCGGCGCCGACCTGACCGACCTCGTCCAGGTGACGTCGTACCTGGTCAACATGAATGACTTCGGTGGTTACAACGAGGTGTGGGCGGAGTTCTTCGACGCGTCCGGGCCGACCCGTACGACGGTGGCGGTGCACCAGTTGCCGCACCCGCACCTGCTCATCGAGATCCAGGCCGTTGCCCTTCTTCCCTCGGGAGGTCAGTCGTGAGTGAGATTGCCGAGCCGTTCAGTTTTCCGGGATGGATCGCGGAGAACCAGCACCTGCTGAAGCCCCCGGTTGGCAACAAGGAGATGTTCCCCGGCGGGGACGACTTCATCGTGATGGTGGTGGGCGGGCCCAACCAGCGCACCGACTTCCACGTGGACCCGTACGAGGAGTTCTTCTACCAGGTCAAGGGCAACATGCACATCAACCTGATCACCCCGGAGGGGCCGCGTACGGTGCACGTGCGCGAGGGTCAGATGTGGATGCTGCCGCGCAACACCCCGCACTCGCCGCAGCGGCCGGAGGTCGGCTCGATCGGTGTGGTGGTCGAGCGGGTCCGCGAGGAGGGCACCCTGGAGACGTTCCAGTGGTACTGCCCGGAGTGTGGGCACCGGGTGCACGAGGTGGAGTTGCAGGTCCGGGACATCGCCGCCGACCTGCCGCCGGTGTTCCAGGCGTTCTACGCCGATGAGGCAGCGCGTACCTGCGCCAACTGCGGGACCCTGCACCCGGGCAAGGGCTGATGCCTCCAGGTGTCGTCGACGTGCACACGCACGTCGTACCGAAGGGATGGCCGGACCTCGGCGCCGCGTGCGGCGGGTCCGGCTGGCCCTGGCTGCGGGTCGACTCCGAGCGGGCCGCGATGATCATGGTGGGGGAGACCGAGTTCCGCCCGGTCGGCGCCGAGTGCTGGGACGCCCCGACGCGACTGGCCGACATGGACGCCGACGGCGTGGCCGTGCAGGTGGTCTCGCCCACCCCGGTCTTCTTCAGCTACGACCGCCCCGCCGACCAGGCGGTGCGGGTCGCCCGGATCTTCAACGACCTGACCCTGGCGGTCACCGCCGCCGGCGGCGACCGGCTGGTGCCGTTCTGTCAGGTGCCCTTGCAGGACCCGGACGCCGCCTGCGCCGAGTTGGACCGCTGCCTGGCCGCCGGACACGTCGGCGTGGAGATCGGCAACCACGTCGGCGACCGGGACCTCGACGACGCCGGCGTGGTCACCTTCCTCCAGCACTGCGCCGAGGTGGGTGCGCCGGTCTTCGTTCACCCGTGGGACATGCCGGGCGGCCCCCGGCTGGACCGGTGGATGGCCCGCTGGCTCACCGGGATGCCCGCCGAGACGCACCTGTCGGTGCTGGCGATGATCCTGGGCGGCGTCTTCGACCGGGTGCCGGAGACACTGCGGATCTGCTTCGCGCACGGGGGCGGCAGCTTCCCGTTCTGGCTCGGCCGCGCGGACAACGCCTGGCACCGCCGTGGTGACCTGGTACGGGGCGCGTCCGCCGGCCCGCCCAGCAGCTACCTCGACCGGTTCCACGTCGACTCGGTGGTCTTCGCGCCGCCCGCGCTGCGACTGCTGGTCGACACCATGGGGGAGGACCGGGTGCTGGTCGGCAGCGACTACCCGTACCCCCTGGGTGAGCGGCCGGCCGGCGCGGTGGTCCACGCGGCCGACTTCCTCACCCCCGACCAGCGCGACAAACTCCTCTCGGCCAACGCTCGGCGGTTCCTCTACGGCTGACCGCTCCGGTCCGTCTCCGATCGTCGGCGCGTGACGGGTGCACCGAGGGCCGGCGGCCGGCAGGATGACGGGATGACCGAAATGCACGACCTGACCGCGTTGGAGCAGGCCGCCGCGATAGCCCGTGGCGAACTGTCCAGCGCGGACCTGGTCGAGCATTACCTGCATCGGGTGGCGGCGATCGGCGACACCGTGGGCGCGTTCGTCACGGTCACTCCGGAGTTGGCCCGGGAGGCCGCCCGCGCCGCCGACGCCGTGCCCGCCGAGGGGCGTGGCCCGCTGCACGGCGTACCGACCGCGATCAAGGACCTCACCCTCACCGCCGGGGTACGCACCACCTTCGGCTCGGCCGCCTTCCTCGACTTCGTCCCGCCGGTCGACGCCGACGTGGTCCGGTTCATCAAGGCCGCCGGTCTGGTCAGCCTCGGCAAGACAACCACCTCCGAGCTGGGCTGCTCGCTCTACTCCGAGGGCCTGGTCGCGCCACCGGCCCGCAATCCGTGGCAGCTCGCGTACACCGCTGGCGGGTCCAGCGGCGGCGCGGCGGCCGCGGTGGCGGCCGGGCTGGTCCCGGTCGCCCAGGGCTCCGACGGCGGCGGCTCGCTGCGCATTCCGGCGTCGCTCTGTGGCCTGGTCGGCTACAAGCCCAGCCGCGGCCTGGTCTCCGGCGGGCCACTCGGCTCCGGTGCGTTCGGCCTGCCCACCAGTGGGCCGCTCGGGCGGACCGTCACCGACGTCGCCGCGCTGCTCGACGTCATGGCCGTGCCGGTGCCCGGCGAGCCCTACCTGCCGCCGCCCACACCGTCCGGCGGTTACCTGGCCGTCGCCCGCCAGGCCGCGCCCAACCGGCTGCGGATCGGGCGGTTCACCACCCCGATGCTCGCCGACGAGCCGGTGCACCCCGACTGCGTGGCCGCCGTGGACCTGGCCGCCGCGCTGCTCACCGCCGCCCGCCACGAGGTGGTCGAGGTGCCGCCGCCGCTCGGGCCGGAGGCGTGGCCGCTGTTCGAGGTCATCTGGTACGTGCTGGCGCTCGCCCCGGTGCCGCCACAGCGCGAGGCGGAGCTGCTGCCGCTGACCCGGCTGCTGCGGGCCCGGGGCGCCGAGGTGTCAGCCGGTGCCCTGGCCGCCACCCTCGGCGAGTTGCAGGCGCAGGTCCGCCTCGGCGCCCGCCGTACCGCCGGCTGCGATCTGCTCCTCTGTCCCACCCTGGCGGCCCCGCAGGCACCCGTCGGCTGGTTCACCGCCGACGGTGACCCGGCGGCCGATTTCGACCGGCAACGCCGCTTCTCGCCCTACTGCGCCATCTTCAACGTCACAGGCGAACCCTCGGTCTCCCTGCCGCTGGGCGTCACCGCCGACGGCCTGCCCGTCGGGGTGCTGCTCACCGGTCGGTACGGCGACGACGCGCGGCTCATCGCGACCGCTGCGCAACTGGAGAACTCCAGTGACGGATGGGATCGGCACCCCGCAATCTGGCGGGCCGTCGACTCCGCTAACGTGAATGGCGACGGAGTCCGGCGGTCGGCGTCATGATCGTCCATCCGGCCCGGTTGTCCGAGGTCCTTCTTCCGCCTGGGGGCGTTGGGATTGTCTGTTACCGAGACGTTGCTGGTCTTCGTCGGCATCCCGGCGGCCGCGATACTGGTGATCGCCGGTCTGGCGTACGCCAGTAGCCGCGGCGGTGCCACCGGCGGTGGTGGCGGTGCCAAGCGCTACCGGCCGGGCCGGTCCTTCGACTTCACTCCGGTCTGGTTCCTGGGCCGCCCGGAGCAGCTGGCCGACTCGGCCGGCACCGCGCTGACCGCTGGCGCGCAGGCGCCGGCGCTGACCAGCCACAAGCTTGAGCAGGCCAGCGTCGAGGCGCCGGCCGGTGGAACCGGAGGCGCAAGTGACCGTTGGTGAGAAGCAGACCGGGACGGACACGCCGCCCGAGGTGCTGGACGGGCCGTTCTCGACCCGCCAGCTGCTGCGCATCGACGAGGCGTTGCGCGTGGCCGACCAGGGCACCGGCCTGGTCTTCTCAATCTTCGTCGGCGGCCTCGACGAGCCGATCCGGGAGCACGCCCAGCGGCTGCACCGCCAGCTCGCCGACCCCGACAGGTCGGTGCTGATCGCGGTGTCGCCCAACCAGCGCCAGCTGGAGATCGTCACCGGGCGGTACGCCCGCAAGCGCATCCCCGACACGTACGCCAAGCTGGCCGCGCTCTCCATGGTCGGCGCGTTCAGCGGAGGTGACCTGGCCGGCGGCATCATCAACGGCCTCGACCAGCTCGCCAGCCACGCCGGCAAGGGCTGAGCACCACTCATACGACGAACCCCGGTCCGCGTCTGCGTGCCGGGGCTCGGTCTGTCTGGGGCTGGTTCAGCGCGGCCAGGTGCTCGGGTCCAGCGACATCGGCCAGGGCTCGTCCACGTTCACCGGATCATCCGGCCCCACCGTGCCCAACAGCTCGTAGTGCTCACCCTTGCCGAGCTGGTACCGGTACACCACCGGGCCGAAGTCGCCCCGCTCCACGCGCCAGTAGGACCGGATGCCGGCCTCGGCGTACAGCGCGGGCTTGGTGAAGCGGTCATGCCGCCGGCTGTTTGGCGACTCCACCTCGACGACGAGCGCGATGTCCGTCGGCTCGGCCCACATGCGGCTCGAGGGAGCGCCGGGCTTCAGCACGGTGATGTCCGGAATCAGGTTGCCACCGGGTACTCGTATCCCGATCTCACGGATGACCCGCCAGCCCGGCGGAGTGGTCTGCCGCACCGCCATGCGGATGTCGTCCGCCAGCTCGTGGTGCCCGTATCCGGCAGGTGGGGTCGCGTGCAGGCTCCCGTCGATGATCTCGTAGCGGTTCCCGTCGGCGGGTAGGTCGAGCAGATCCTGCTCAAGCCAGCCCCGCTCCGGTGGGTGCCACTCGTACGTCGGCTGTGCCTGCACGTCCACCTCCTCCCGACACGATAAGGCCCGGGGCCGGCGGGGGCTGATGCCCACGCCGGCCCCGGGCCGGATACCGCTGATCAGGCGCTCTGGGCGTCCTTCGCGCGGGCCTTGAGCGCACGCACCACGCCGTCCCGGCCCTCGGCGACCAGCCGGCGCAGCGGGGCGGGGTGGCCCTCACCGGCCAGCCACGTGTCGGTGGCCGCCACCGTGTCGTCCTCCACCAGGTAGGCCGGGTACGCCAGCTGGGCGAACTCCTGCGCCGGCTCGCTGTCCCGGGTGGCCCACACCTGGCCGACCGCCGCGAAGTACCGCTCCCGGTACGGGGCGATCAGGTCGACCTGCACCGGGTGGGCGAAGCCCTGCAGCAGCGCCCGGTGCCGCCAGTTGGGCAGCGCGTCCGGGCCGGTCAGCAGTGCCCAGACGGCGGCCTTGTTCTCCTCCGTCGGCACCAGTGCGTGTACGTACGCGGCCTCCCGCTCGCCGCTGGCGGTGCGGTCGCTGGCCAGCTCCGCCTCGATGTCGGCCGGGTTGGCCGCACCGTTGGCCACCAGCGCGCCGAGCACCGCCCAGCGCAGCTCGGTGTCCACGGTCAACCCGGCCGGCACGCCGGAGCCGTCCAGCCACCCGCGCAGGATGGCCAGATCCTCGTCCGAGCGGGCCGCCGAGGTGTACGCCCGGGCCCAGGCGAGCTGGAACCCGCTGCCCGGCTCGGCGGCGGCGAGTGTGTCGCGGGCCGTACGGGCCAGGTTGGCCCAGCCGGTCGGCGCCGACGCCGGGTCGGTGTAGAGGGTGAGCGCGGTGGTGGCCTGCCGCAGGGTGGCGGTGACCAGGTTGATGTCGGTCTCCGCGGGCAGACCGGCGAGCGCCAGCGCCACGTAGTCGCGGGCCGCCAGCTCGGCGTCGCGGGTCATGTCCCACGCCGCGGTCCAGCAGAGCGCCCGGGCCAGCGACGACTCGAAGCCACCGATGTGCTGCACCACGGTGGCCATCGACCGGTCGTCGAGGCGCAGCTTGGTGTAGCTCAGGTCGTCGTCGTTGAGCAGCAGCACGTCGGCCGCCGGGACGCCGCGCAGCTCGGCGAGGTCGGTCCGCTCGCCGGCCACGTCCACCTCGTACCGCTCGCGGCGCACCAGCCGTCCGTCGGTCAGGTCGTACAGGCCCACGCCGATCCGGTGCGTCCGCAGCGTCGGGAACGCCGCGGGCGCCTCCTGCCGAACCACCACCTGCTGGTATGTGCCGTCCGCGCCGATGGTCACCTCCGGCCGCAGCGTGTTGACCTGCGCCGTCTCCAACCACTGCGAGGCGAACTTGCGCAGCTCCCGGCCGGAGGCCGCCTCCAGCTCGGTGAGCAGGTCGTCGAAGGTGGCGTTGCCCCAGGCGTGCTTGCCGAAGTACGCCCGCAGCCCGGCGACGAACGGCTCCTCGCCGACGTACGCGACGAGCTGCTTGAGCACGCTCGCGCCCTTGGCGTAGGTGATGCCGTCGAAGTTGACCTCGACAGCTTCCATGTCCGGCATGTCGGTGTAGACCGGGTGGGTGGAGGAGAGCTGGTCCTGCCGGTAGCCCCAGTTCTTCCGGATGGACAGGAACGTCGTCCAGGCCTCGGTGAACCGGGTGGCGTTGGTGTTGCACCAGTGGCTGGCCCACTCGGCGAACGACTCGTTCAGCCACAGGTCGTTCCACCAGCGCATGGTGACCAGGTCACCGAACCACATGTGGGCCATCTCGTGCAGGATCGTGTTGGCCCGCTGCTCGTACTCAAAGTCGGTGACCTGCGAGCGGTAGAGGTAGTGCGACTCGGCGTGCGTCACGCAGCCGAAGTTCTCCATCGCGCCGGCGTTGAAGTCGGGCACCCAGAGCTGGTCGTACTTCGGCAGCGGGTAGCGCACCCCGAACTTCTCGTGGAAGAAGTCGAAGCCCTGCTTGGTGATCAGGAACAGGTCGTCGGTGTCGAGGTACTGCGCCATCGACGCCCGGCAGAACGCGCCCAGGTCGATGCCGTCGTGGGTGTCGCGCACCTCGTGGTACGGCCCGGCGCAGAGCGCCGTGATGTAGGTGCTCATCCGGGGTGCCTCGGCGAAGTGGACGGTCTTCAGCCCCTCACCCGCCGGCTCCTCGCGCTGCACCGGCATGTTGGACACCGCCCGCCAGTGCGCCGGCACGGTGGCGTGCCAGGTGTAGACGCTCTTCAGGTCGGGCTGGTCGAAGCAGGCGAACACCCGCTGCGCGTCGGCCGTCTCGAACTGGCTGTAGAGGTAGGTCTCCCCGTCCACCGGGTCGACCGTGCGGTGCAGCCCCTGCCCGCTGTTGGAATAGCCGAAGTCGGCGTCGACCACGAGGACGTTCTCGCTGTCCAGCCCGGACAGGGTCAGGCCCTTCTCGGCCGACCAGTCCGACAGGTCGACGGGAGCGCCGTTCAGCGTGGCGGAGCGCACCGAGTCGGCGGCCACCTCGATGAACGTGCTCGCACCCGGCTCGGTGCAGCGGAACCGGACCTCGGTCGTCGACCGGAACGTGCGGCCGTCGGCCGCCAGCACGGCGGTCGACAGGTCCAGACTGATGTCGTACCCGGTCACGTCGAGCAGGCGTGCCCGCTCGGTCGCCTCGACCTGCGTCAGGTTGCGCACTCCCGGCACTGTTCGTCTCCATCCCACATCTCGCCGTACGCCCGGCGGCGCCCGTTTGCCGACCGCTCGTGGCGGCCGGTCCGGATCCGAGTCTTCCATGTACGGGCATTTGGCGGTGGCCGAGGTCACGCTCTGATTCGGGTGCCGCTCGACGCGGCCCGGGGTGAAGATTCGGAGAGACGCCGGATTGCCGGCGCCACCCATCATGAAGGGACCTCACCGTGACCGATCGTGTCACCGCCGACATGTGGTTCGACCCGGCCTGCCCGTGGGCGTGGATCACGTCCCGTTGGCTGCTCGAGGTCGAGCAGGTCCGTGATGTGGACATCCGCTTCCACGTGATGAGCCTGGCCGTGCTCAACGACGGCCGGGACGACCTGCCCAAGGAGTACAAGGATTTCCTGAGCACCGCCTGGGGCCCGGTGCGGGTCTGCATCGCCGCCGAGCAGCGGTACGGCACCGATGTCCTGCGCGCGCTCTACACGGCGCTCGGCACCCGGATCCACCTCGGCAAGGAGGAGCGCGGCCAGGAGCTCTACGTCGCCGCGTTGACGGATGCCGGCCTGGACCCGGCGCTGGCCGAGGCCGCCGACAGCACCGAGTACGACGAGGCGCTGCGGGCCAGCCACGAGGCCGGCATGCGCCCGGTCGGTCAGGACGTCGGCACCCCGGTCGTCCACGCGCCCGGCCCGGACGGCGGCCAGGTCGCGTTCTTCGGTCCGGTGGTCACGCCGGCGCCGAAGGGCGAGGCGGCCGGCCGGCTCTGGGACGGCGTGCTGCTGGTCTCCGGCACCCCAGGCTTCTACGAGCTCAAGCGCACCCGCGAGCAGGGCCCGATCTTCGACTGATCCACGACACCACGCGCCCCCGTTCCGGTCACCGTCGGCTGCCCGGGCGGGGGCACGTCGCGTTCGGCGTCCGGGTGTGTCTCGGGTCGGTGGCGGTCGCTGCGTCACCGGTGGGCGGGCGGCATCGTTTCCCTCGGTGTCCGCCGCAGCGGCCCACCGGGCCGCACCCGCAGTTCGTGGAGGCAATCCCGATGGCCAAGCACCGTGCGTCCGGTGACGATCAGCTGACCCGGCAGGGGGTGATCGAGACTCCCGGCGCGGCCTACTGGTCGGTCGACGACTCCCGCTGGCCGTCGGTCCGCCCCGACCTGCCCGCCCACCTGGTGGACCTGCTCGCGCCTCCCATCGTGGTCGGTGTGGCGCGGGTCCCGGTCACGTCCCGCCTGACGCCGCCCGGGCCGCCGGCCACCGCCGGTCCGGCCGGGCCGCTGACGTCGACCGGCGGCCCCGTGCCGGCCGAACTGCCGACGCCACCCGCCGGCCTCGCGCCGACCCACCGTCCGGCGCCGCCCCCGGGCAGCGCCCCGGCCGACCTTCCGGCGTCGCTCCCGGCGTCCGTGCTGGCCGTACCGTCGGCCGCCGCACCCGCCGAGCCCGCGCCGCCCCCGCCGGCGCCCGCCAACCCGCGGCCGGTGCCGACGCCGCCGCTGAGCCCACGGCCCGTCCCGGCGCCGCCGCCCGAGCCGCGTCCCGTGCCCGGGCCGCCCGCCGCGCCCCGCCGCAACGCCACCACCGGGCCTGCCGGGACCGGCCGGCGGGGCAACGGTGGACCCGCCGCAGCCGGTCGACACCGCCGGCACAACGGCACCTCGGGCCGCGCCGGCTGACCGCTCCGCCCAGGCTGCGGCACTTTCATCTGGTGGACGCCGTGCGGGTCCCCGTCCGGAGGCGACGCCGTCGCCGGTAGCGTCAGCGGGCATGACGGTCGTACACCCGATCGCCCGGGCCTGGATCACCACTGGCGGCACCGGCGCGCAGAACTACGACGAGTTCGCCGACGACGCGGAGATCACCGCGATCATCGAGGCGAACCCGCACAGTGCCCTCGGCATCGAGATGCCGCACCGGGCGCCGGAGAGCCAGGGGAAGTCCTTCCTCGACGCGCTGCCGGACGCGGTGGCCCGCTTCGCCGAGGCCAAGGCCGACGGCAGCTACACCCCCGCCGAGCAGGTGGTGGTGCTCTACCGGATCAGCGCACCAGGCGAGGATCCCGCGTACGGGCTGTTCGCGATGGTGGACACCGACCAGATCTCCACCCGGGCCGACGAGCCGGGCCTGGTCATCCGCAACGAGGACGTCTTCATCGCCAAGGTGCGTGAGCGGGTGGCGCTGGCCGACGCGCTGGGCCACCTGCTCTCGCCCGTACTTCTGCTGCAGACCGGGTGCGGCGACCAACTGCACGCCGCGCTCGCGGCGGTGACCGACGCGGCCGGCGCGCCTGCCGCCACGGACACCGACCAGGCGGGGCGCACGCACGCCATCTGGCTGCTCGGCCCCGGCCCGGAGCAGGACGCGCTCACCGCCCTCGCCGGCGGCGGGGAGCTGGTCGTCGCTGACGGCAACCACCGCAGCCTGGCCGCCCAGACCGGTGGGCTGCCGCGCTTCCTGTCCGTGGTCACCACCCCCGCGTCGGTGGCCATCCAGCCGTACAACCGGCTGGTCAGCGAGTTGACCACCACGCCGGAGGAACTGCTGGACCGGCTGGGCGCGGCGGGCGCCGAGGTCGAGCCGATCGACGGCCGGGTCGAGGTTCCGGCGGCCGGCGGCACCGTCCACCTCCAGCTCCCCGGCCAGGGGTACGCGGTGCGCCTGCCCGCCACCGTCGGCGACCGCCTGGAGAACCTGGACCACGCCCTGGTCGAGCGGCTGCTGCTGCGCGACGCGCTGGGGCTGGACCCGGGCGACAAGCGGATCACCTATGTCGGCGGTGACTACCCGGCGAGCTGGCTCACCGGGGAGGTCGACGCCGGCCGGGCCGAGCTGGCCATTCTGATCGCGCCGGTGACCGTGGCGGACTTCGTCGCGGTGAATCTGGCCCGGGAGAAGATGCCGCGCAAGAGCACCTGGTTCACCCCGAAGGCGCGCGGCGGCCTGGTGGTCGCCGAGCTGCCCCGCTGAGTGACCGTCCGAACGACCATGTGACGAACCCGGCCAGGGGACGCCGCCCCTGCGGCGTCCCCGACGGCGGCCTGACAGACTGCCCGGTATGCGCGTCTACCTGGGCTCCGATCACGCCGGCTTCGAGTTGAAGGTGCACCTGGCCAACTACCTGGCCAAGCAGGGGTACGACGTGGTCGACGTCGGCCCGCACGGCTACGACCCGGACGACGACTACCCCGCGTTCTGCCTGCACACCGGCGACCGGGTGGTGGCCGACGAGACCGGCCTCGGAGTGGTCATCGGTGGGTCCGGCAACGGTGAGCAGATCGCCGCGAACAAGGTCGCCGGGGTCCGCGCCGCGCTGGCCTGGAGCGTCGAGACCGCCCAGTTGGCCCGCCAGCACAACGACGCGAACGTGGTCGCGGTCGGCGCCCGCCAGCACACCCTGGACGAGGCGACCGCCATCGTCGAGGCGTTCCTGAGCACCCCGTTCTCCGGCAACGAGCGGCACGCCCGCCGGATCGCCCAGGTGGCCGAGTACGAGCTGACCCGGCAGCTGCCCGACCTGCCCTGACCCGGCCAGCGGGCGCTCAGCGCGGCGGGCGGGGTAGCTCCTCGCGGGGCACCCAGTTGCGTCGGACGACCACCACCCGGGCCTCCGCCTCGGCCAGGTCGTCGTCGGTGGGCCGGGCCGCGTCCCGGGCCCGCAGCGCGGCGCTCAGCCCCACCTGCGACGAGCCGGATCCGACCAGCCCACGCAGCCCTCGTTCGCCGTCGCGTTCGTCGCCGGCCGGGCCCCGGCGGCGGGTCGGTGGCTCCGCGCCGTCGTGCACCCCGGCCGTGCTGACCGTAGGGCCGTCGGTGCCCCGTCCGGCCGGTTCGGAGTCGGGGTGGTGGCGCAGCCGCCGTCGTCGTCGGTCCGGGTCACCCATCAGCCGACCGTACTCGCTTGGGGTGGGATTCGGCACGGTCGTGCCGGGCGTGCGCGGACGGGCTCGTCGACCGATTTGCCGGCTGGCTACCCTCGGAACCGGGCGGTGGTGTGCCGCCGGTCAGGGGGAGACGAGATGGCAGACCAGACGCAGCCGTGGGCGGAACGGACCGTGGAGGTGCCGCCGCAGGCCGGCGTCGGGGTGCCGCCGCAGCGGGACGGGTTCCGCCGGGGCGTGGCCCCGGTCGGTCAGCCGCGCAGCCCGCGGACCGAGCCGTTCCCGGTGGTCGAGCAGGATCCGACCGGCACCGGCTGGCCAGGCGAACCGGCGCCCCGCCGGCCGCTGAGCTGGCGCCTGGCACAGTTGCGTCGCGGCGGCGAGTGGAGTGCGGCGGCCGGGCTCTTCGCGTTCGTCTGCTGGGGGATCTGGGCGCTCTCCGGCCAGGGCGACCTGAGCGGTCCGCTGCTGGTGCTGGTGTTGAGCCTGCTGGTGGCGGTCGGCCTGTTCGCGCTGTCCCGGCTGGTCGGCCGGATGGTGCTGGAGCGGCAGATGGGACGGGTCCGGCGCAGCGCGCGGGGCGCGCACCTGGCGACCGCGGTCTTCCTCGTCGGCCTCGGGGTGGCCTGGCTCCAACAGACCGAGTGGGTCGTCTCGGCCTGGAACTGGATCTCCTCGAACTGACCCGGGGTACGCCCGGGCGGGCCGGCCACCGCCGCCCGCCCGTGCGCCCGGTCGCAGCACGCCGCGACACCGGTCGTCTCCCCACCAGGCAGGGCCGCTGCTTACCCGGCCGGCCACGGTTCATCCGTGGCCGGCCGGTCCGACTGGTGCCCCGTTCGGGGCCTGCTCGGTCCCTAGCTGCGGTCGGCCGGTCCGGCGGTGCCGCGTCCGAGGGCCGGACGCGGCACCGCCGGCAGATCAGCCCTCGGCGGCCTGGGCGGCGGCGTAGTCGCGGGCCACCCGGACCAGCTCCACCAGCCCGCCCGCGTACTCCTGGGACTCGCCGTGCGCCTCGTCGAACGGCGGCTGGAAGCCGACGCCCTCCCACTCGCCGGTGGCCGGGTTCCACCGGTCGTTGCCGACCTCGAAGTCCCAGGCGAAGATGCCCAGCTCGTAGTAGAGCTGGTCGGCGGAGTTCCCGGCGGCGGAGTAGAGCACGTCGGCGACCGGGCCGGTCTGCGACGGCCAGGTGACGGTGCCGCGCTCCTGGGCGATGGCGCCGACGATCCGCCGGGCGCTGTTCAGGAACAGCGTCGACTCGTCGATCGACGGCCGGGGCAGGGTGATCCGCCCGTCCGCCCGGTACGCCCCCGGCGGCCACATGAAGTACCCGCCGTAGGAGTGCACGTTCATCGCGAACTTGATGTTCGGGTGGGCCTGGGCGAGCGCGACCACGTTCCGGCTCTCCGCTTCGGACAACTCGGCGGTGCCCGCGTAGTTGCCGGAGAGGCAGTTGGCGCTGGCACCCACGTAGCCGTCGAAGTACGACCCGACGGTGTAGTTGCGGTTGATGTCGACGCCCCACGAGTTGCGGTTCTTCGGGTCGCGGGCCGCCCCTGCGCAGTGGTTGACCAGGTTCTTGCGCTGGAAGTTGAAGTCGTTGAACGAGTAGTTCGCGCCGTCCGGGTTGACCGTCGGGATGACGAAGACGTCGACCTGCTCCAGCAGCTCACGGGTGGCCGGGTCGGTGCGGGCGTTGGCCAGCATCCGCTCGGCGAACTCCAGCGTCACCAGCGGCGTGGCCCACTCCCGGGCGTGTTCCTGGGAGTACGCCAGCACCCCGACCCGGGAGCCGTCCCGGTGCACGCCGAGGCGCAGCGCCTGCACCGTCCACGGCCGCGCCGGCACCTCGGTGCCCTGGAGGCCGTCGTCGAGCCGGGCGGGGCCGGCGACCGGCATCGGCAGCCCGGCCGAGCCGTCCTCGACGGTGGCCCGGAAACGGTTCGGTTGGCGGGCGTTGATCGCCGCCGCGACCTCGTCGGTGGTGCTCACCGTCTTGCCGGCGGTGTCGGTGGCCAGCGAGACCGTGAGGACCCGGTCGCGGTAGCCAACGGTCAGCGGGCGGTTGCGCCGGCCCGGGTCGACCGTCCGCACCTGCACGCCGTTCATGCTCTGGTCGCCGAAGCGGACCGACTCGACCACCACGGCTGCCACCGCCGGGTCGCCCAGGTACGCGACGGCGTTGCGCCGGTACCCCTGGGTCCGGTTCGGCAGGTCGATCACGTCCACCAGGTCCCGGTACTGGCGGGCCAACCGCTTGATCCGCGCCTGGATGTCCACCGGCGTCAGGTACGCGTCGATGAAGTCCTTCTGATAACCAGCCGGCAGCGGCGGCGGGGTGGCGTTCGGCCAGAGCGCCGGGGTGACCACCCGGCTGACCCCGCCGAGGCTGGAGGTGGCGGTGAGCTGGACCGGTCGGTTCGGCACCGGTTGGGGGAGAGCGTAGTGGTACTGGTACTCGCCGGAGTCCTCGAACCGGAACAGCGGGAACGTTCCGGTGGCGCCATCGGCCGTCCGCCAGCTGACAGTGATCTCCACGTCCGGGTCGTCGGTGGCGGTGGTGGCCACCTGGGCCTGCAGGAACGTCTGCCCACCCGTGGTCCACCAGTACGCCTGCTGGACCTGGAGGGTGTCGACGGCCGTCGCGGCGGCGGTGGTCCGCTGGCCGGGGGCCGCAGCGCTCAGCCCTGCGGCGGTGCGGGCCTGTGCCGCGCGGATGCTGTCGGCGTGATGCCGGCTGCCGTCCCCGGCGCGCTGCACGATCTGCACGGCCGTCGCGCCCTGCGCGGTCAGGTCGGCGAGTTGGGCGCCGTTGAGCACCAGGTCGGCGAGGATCCGCCCGTCCCGGGCCCGAGGCCGGTTGGCCAGGTCGGCACCGGCGGCGACCAGCCGGTCGAGCTGCGCCTGATCGCGCAGTTGCACCCGGACCAGGGCGGTCTCGGTGCTGGTCAGGGTGACCGGTGCGGGTGAGGCGGCGGGTGCCGCGGTGCCCGGACCGGGGTGGGACAGTACCGCGCTGATCAGGATCGCTGTGGTGGCGGCAGCTGTCCACCGTCGTCGGACGATCATGTGCCCTCCTGACGGACGTCGATGTCACTGGTCCTTACACCAGTGCATAGATCGACACCTGTCAAGACACCCCGGTCGGGTGGCCGGGATCGGGCGGACGCGAGTGCTCTCGGAGCGGGGCGGGCTGTGCCGCCCTGTCCAGGGCGACCCGATCGCTGCGAGTGGTGGACAATTCGCCGCATGACCCTGTCGGCGGCACGTCCGGACGTTGCTGGTCCGCCCCGGCCCGACCCGAGGGCTTCGCTCCTGGTGATGCTCGGCTGGTACGGCGCGCTCGTCGTGTCGTTCGGCGTGTATCTGAGCCTGCTGTCCGGGGACGTCCCGGCGGACTGTCACGAGGGCTGCGACTCCGACCGGTCGGGGATGCTGATGTTCGGGCTCTACACGGCCACGCCAGCGCTGTTCCTCGCCCTGCTGATCAGTCTGGTGGCGCTCTGGCTCCTGGTCACCCGTAGCCGGAGGCGTTCCGCGTTGCTGACAGGCAGCCTGTCCGCCGTCCCCGCACTGGTCGTGGCCGGCATCCTCGCTGCGATCGTCCTGCCGTCTTGACTGACCGCACCGGCAGCGGCGCACGCAAGACCGAAGCGGGGAGCAGCCGACCGGCCCAGGTATCGGCCACTGGTACGTGGATGGCACGGTGACCGGAGAATCATGAGATCAGACTGCCCATGCCGCCGACCTGGGCGCATGGGGGTCTCGCAGCGGAAATCCTTCCGACATCCCCCAACGCTTCCCCATCGTCTGTGGACCTCTGGCGGACTGGATGCGGCCGTCTCCGCTAGGCGGACGGGGATGGGGCCTCCGGTGGGCTGCCGGCGGCGCGTCGAGCGTCCGCGACGGCGACCCCGAGCAGCACGACGGCAGCGGCGATGGCGGCCAGCAGCGGCGGGCCGAAGAACAGCGGCGGCGCCAGCAGAGCCAGAGCGGCGATGCCGACGAGCCGGCGCACGGCGAGCCGGTTGAAGACGACCCGTTCCAGCCGACTGCGGCCGAACAGGAAGACCGCCGGCCCGCCGAGGATGACCGCGAGCCAGGCCGGCACGGAGGGCCCCTCGGGGTGCGCCAGCACGATTTCCGAGCCAGCCGCAGTGGCGGTGATGCCGAGCACCATGAGCACGTGGGCCACGCCGACGATACCGCCGGCAGCTGCTCGGTTCGACGCCATCTCGACGGCTTCGGCCAGCACCTGGCCAGCGCGATAGAAGTAGATCCGCCACATCAGCACGGACGACAGGAACGTGATCACCAGGGCCGTCTTTGCGGCGAGCGTGGTGGGGTGATTGGCGTAGGCGAGGCCAATGGACAGCACCGTCTCGCCGAGCGCGATCAGCAACAGTTGCTGGTAGCGCTCGGGGAGGTATCGGCTGCTGGCCATCGCCCACGCGCTGGTCGGTGGTCGGCCCATGCCGGGTACCGGCCATCTGAACCGCGCCACGACCATGTCCACGGTGATGGCGATCAACCACAGGGCGATCCGGTGGTTTCCGCGCATCGCCGCCCCGGCGAGCCAGATCACGCCGGAGACGCTGGCCCAGATGGCCAGACGGGTGTAGAGCGCCCGTACTTCCTTGTGCTCCCGCAACAACGGCCGGAGCAGCAAGGGGCGTCCGATGTGCAGCACCACGTACACAACGGCGAAGGCGGCGCCGCGTTGCTCGAACTCGTACAGGGACGTCGCCATGATCAGCAGGCCGAACGCGCTGACCAGGACCAGCAGCTGAATCCAGCGGTTGCGGTAGTCGAACCGGCTCGTGACGTACGCCGTGGTCGTCCACAGCCAGAGCAGCGGCAGGCCCAGAACGACGACGTCCAACAGCGCCAGCCAGCGCATGCCAGCGCTGTCGGAGAGAAGTTCCGGCACCATCCGGCCTACGACCCCGACCAGGGCGAAGACCAACACCAGGTCGAAGAACAGCTCCAGGAAGCTGGCCTGCTGAGCGTCCTCCTCGCCGCGCAGGATGTCCCCGGTCTGCGCCGGCTCCGATGGACGCCCCATCCGCCCATGGTTGCGGGACGTCGCCTTGCGCGCACCGGTTTCGCTGTTTCATCGATCGGCGGCGAAGGCGGGCGCCGCTGCGTTCCGGCAACTTCGCTCGGGCGGTGAAGTGGACCAGAACAGTCGCCTCGCTGGGCCTGGCCGGCTTCCACTTCCACGACCTGCGCAGTGGGGGAGAAGCGAAAGGCCCAGGTGCCGCGATCATGCGGTCGACCTGGGCCTTTGTCGATGGAGCGGGCGACGGGAATCGAACCCGCACCGTCAGTTTGGAAGACTGAAGCTCTGCCATTGAGCTACGCCCGCGTGCATCCCACCGGAACGGGATGCGCCGACAGCGTACCCAATGCCCCTGCCGACCGCGCAGCCACGCCACCGCCCTGCGCCACCGCGTCGCCCTGTGCCGCGTCGCGATGTGCCCAAGATCCACACAACTTCAGGGATGTAGTGGTCTCCGCGCGCCGGGAGGCCACACTTTCCCCGAAGTTGTGTGGATCTTGGGCGCCGCCCGCGGCTTTCGGGGGATTGTGTCCGGGTGGGGGCGGCCCCGGCACGTCCCGGGAGCGGCGACGGCATAGACTGCACGTCGCCACGGGGTGTGGCGCAGCTTGGTAGCGCACTCGCTTTGGGAGCGAGGGGCCGTGGGTTCAAATCCCGCCACCCCGACTGTCGTCCGCGGCCGGGCAGCCCCGGGTGCCGCCCGAGTTTTCCGTGCGGTCCCCGGGCGATGCCGGAGCGTCAGGCCGGCTCACCTACACTCGATGGGCTGAATCCACGCCCAGACTCAACTGAGATCCGTCAAGGAGTACGCCTGTGAAGAGCACCGTCGAGACTCTGAGCCCGACGCGCGTGCGGCTCGCCATCGAGGTGCCGTTCGTCGAGCTCGAGCCGAGCCTCAAGAAGGCGTACCGGGAGATCGGTTCGCAGGTCCAGGTCCCGGGCTTCCGCCGGGGCAAGGTGCCGACCGCGGTGATCGACCAGCGGGTGGGCCGGGGCACCGTCCTCAACGAGGCGGTCCAGGACGCCATCCCGGAGAACATCCTCGCCGCGGTACGCGAGCACGACCTCAAGACGCTGGGGCGTCCCGAGGTCGAGATCACCGAGTTCAACGACGGTGACTCGCTGAACTTCACCGCCGAGGTGGACGTCCGGCCGGAGATCACCCTCCCCGACGCCACGACCATCGAGGTGACCGTCGACGAGCTGCAGATCGACGAGAGCGAGATCGACGAGCAGGTGAAGAACCTGCGTGAGCGGTTCGCCACCCTCAAGACCGTCGAGCGCGCCGCCGCCGAGGGCGACTTCGTCCAGATCGACCTGAACGCCACCGTCGACGGCGAGGACGTGCCGGGCGGCCAGGCGAGCAACATCTCCCACGAGGTGGGCAGCAAGCAGCTCCTGCCGGGCCTCGACGAGGCCGCGGTCGGCCTCGCCGCCGGTGACAGCACCACCTTCACCACGCAGCTGGTCGGCGGCGACTTCGCCGGCCGGGACGCCGAGGTGGCGGTGACCGTGCGCACGGTCAAGGAGAAGGAGCTGCCGGAGCTGAACGACGAGTTCGCCCAGATGGCGAGCGAGTTCGACACGATCGAGGAGCTGCGCGGCGACCTGCGGGCGCGGGTCACCCAGGGCAAGCAGGTCGAGCAGATCTACGCGGCTCGGGACAAGGCCCTGGCGGAGCTGGTCGAGGCCGCCGAGGTGCCGGCGCCGGAGGGTGTCATCCGCGAGGAGGTGGCCAGCCGCAAGCAGGCCATGATCGATCAGCTGGAGCGGATCGGCGCCTCGATGGAGGAGTACCTCGCCGCCGAGGAGAAGACCGAGGAGCAGATCGACGCCGAGCTGACCGAGGCGGCGACCGAGGGCGTCAAGGTGCAGCTTCTGCTGGACACCCTGGCCGACGCCGAGGACGTGCAGGTCTCCGACGACGAGTTCGGCCACGAGATCGTGCACCGGGCGCAGCGCGCCGGGATGGCCCCGCAGCAGTACTACGACCAGCTCATGCGCTCCGGGGCGGCTGCCGCGGTCTTCGGTGACGTGCGGCGGGGCAAGGCGCTCGCGGCAGTCATGGAGCGGATCAAGATCAAGGACTCGGCCGGCAACGAGGTCACCCTTGACGCGCTGCGTGCGGCCAACGAGGCGGAGCACAACCACGAGCACTGATCGTCGGGTGCGGCCGCCGTCCGCCGCTGTGCGGTGGACGGCGGCCAAATCCTTTTCCGGGTACGCCCGGAAGCCCGCGCCGCGGGTACGCCCGACACAGCTGCGCTGAGAGCGAACAGTGCCCCGACCGGGACTCTGCCGCCCCGCACAGCGGTTAGTGTCGGGAAAGACGGTACGGAGAGCGAAGGGCTGCCATGACCGACATGCACATCCCAGCGAAGCCGCTCCGGGCGATTGATGCCCGAGGTGGCGACACCATTGGCAACCTCGACGACTCGGTCTACAACCGGTTGCTCAAGGAGCGCATCATCTTCCTGGGCAGCGAGGTGACCGACCAGGTCGCCAACCGCATCTGCGCGCAGCTGCTGCTGCTCGCCGCGGAGGACCCGGACCGCGACATCAATCTGTGGATCAACTCGCCGGGTGGCTCGGTCTACTCCGGCATGGCGATCTACGACACCATGCAGTTCATCGACAACGACGTGTCGACCGTGGCGATGGGCATGGCGGCCTCGATGGGCCAGCTGCTGCTCTGCGCGGGCACCAAGGGCAAGCGGTACGCCCTGCCGCACGCCCGGATCATGATGCACCAGCCGTCCGGTGGTCTGGGCGGCACGGCGTCCGACATCGCCATCCAGGCGGAGCAGATGCTCTACACGAAGCGGATGTTCCAGGAGCGGGTCGCGCACCACACCGGCCAGAGCCAGGGGCAGATCGAGGCGGACTCGGACCGGGACCGTTGGTTCACCGCCCAGGAGGCCATGGACTACGGCTTCATCGACAAGGTGATCATCGGGGCCGCTCAGGTTCCGGATGGCGCCGGGACCCTGAGCTGAGGAGCTGACGATGACCGATCTGAGCTTGCCGCCCCAGTTCGCGGCCGTGCACAACCGTTACGTGCTGCCGTCGTTCGTCGAGCGCACGTCGTACGGGGTCAAGGAGTCGAACCCGTACAACAAGCTCTTCGAGGACCGGATCATCTTCCTCGGCGTCCAGGTGGACGACGCGTCGGCCAACGACGTGATGGCCCAGCTGCTGACGCTCGAGGGCACCGATCCGGACCGCGACATCATCATGTACATCAACTCGCCGGGTGGCTCGTTCACCGCGATGACGGCGATCTACGACACCATGCAGTACGTCCGCCCGGACATCCAGACGGTCTGCCTCGGGCAGGCCGCCAGCGCGGCAGCGGTGCTGCTGTCGGCCGGCACGCCGGGTAAGCGGATGGCTCTTCCGAACTCGCGGATCATCATCCACCAGCCGGCCACCGAGGGCGGCTACGGGCAGGGCTCGGACATCGAGATCCAGGCTCGGGAGATCCTCCGGATGCGTACGCAGCTGGAGGACATGCTCTCTCGGCACTGCAACCGGCCGATCGAGCAGGTTCGCAAGGACATCGACCGTGACAAGATCATGACGGCCGAGGAGTCCAAGGAGTACGGGTTGGTCGACACGATCCTGACCAGCCGCAAGAAGGGCCTGCTGGCAGCCAACGCCGCCAGCTGAGCAGCACCGGGTCAGAGGTTGGCCGGGGCATCGGTTCCCGGCCGACCTCTGACACACCCGTTTTGGGGGTCGGAGAATGCCCCGCCAGCGGGTAACGTCGGGTCCGTACCGCTTCGCCGGTTGGGCCGGCGGGGGTGAACGGAGCGGGACGGCGCGCAGCGTCCGCAGGTCAGGGCCGGGTCTCCGGCCGATGAGTGCAGGGAGAACGTAGGTGGCACGGATCGGTGACGGCGGCGACCTACTGAAATGCTCCTTCTGCGGCAAGTCGCAGAAGCAGGTGAAGAAGCTCATCGCGGGCCCTGGGGTCTACATCTGCGACGAGTGCATCGATCTCTGCAACGAGATCATCGAAGAGGAGTTGGCCGAGTCCGGCGAGGTGAAGTGGGAAGAGCTTCCCAAGCCGATGGAGATCTGCCAGTTCCTCGACAACTACGTCGTCGGGCAGGATCAGGCCAAGAAGGCGCTCGCCGTCGCGGTCTACAACCACTACAAGCGGATCCAGGCCGAGGCGGCCGGCGCGCCGGGCTCCGGCAGCGACGCCGTCGAGCTGGCCAAGTCCAACATCCTGCTGCTCGGCCCGACCGGGTGCGGCAAGACCCACCTGGCGCAGACGCTGGCCCGGATGTTGAACGTCCCGTTCGCCATCGCCGACGCCACCGCGCTGACCGAGGCGGGCTACGTCGGCGAGGATGTGGAGAACATCCTCCTCAAGCTGATCCAGGCCGCCGACTACGACATCAAGCGCGCCGAGACCGGCATCATCTACATCGACGAGGTCGACAAGATCGCCCGCAAGTCGGAGAATCCGTCGATCACGCGGGACGTCTCCGGCGAGGGCGTGCAGCAGGCCCTGCTCAAGATGCTCGAAGGCACGGTGGCCAACGTGCCGCCGCAGGGCGGTCGCAAGCACCCGCACCAGGAGTTCATCCAGATCGACACCACCAACGTGCTGTTCATCTGCGGTGGTGCCTTCGCGGGGCTGGATCAGATCATCGAGTCCCGCACCGGGCAGGGCGGCACCGGCTTCGGTGCCCGGCTCCGGTCGGTCTCCGACCGGTCGACCGATGACATCTTCAGCCAGGTCATGCCGGAGGACATGCTCAAGTTCGGGCTGATCCCCGAGTTCGTCGGCCGGCTGCCGGTGATCACCAATGTGCGCAGCCTGGACCGCAGCGCTCTCGTACGGATCCTCACCGAGCCGCGCAACGCCCTGGTCCGGCAGTACCAGCGTCTCTTCGAGTTGGACGGCGTCGAGCTGGAGTTCGACGAGCCGGCGCTGGAGGCCATCGCCGACCAGGCCATGTTGCGGGGCACCGGTGCCCGTGGCCTCCGGGCCATCATCGAGGAGGTTCTGCTCTCCGCGATGTTCGAGGTGCCGAGCAACCCCGACGCCGCTCGGGTGCTGATCACCCGCGAGGTGGTCCTGGAGAACGTCAACCCGACCATCGTGCCGCGCGAGTTCACCGGCCGTCGGGCCCGGCGGGACCGCGAGGAGAAGTCGGCCTGATCTTTCTCGCGTCGCGCCGGCCCGTTCAGTCCTGACGCGGCCGGCGCGAACGGGTTCGTCGATCCCATTCGCCCGACGGGGTGACCGTCACCATCATCAGCCGTGCCGGTACGTCGGCGTCGTTGCGGTAGCCGTGCTCCCGGTCGGCGTGAAACTCGATGGTCTCGCCGGCCCGGACGGGGTGGTCCTGCCCGTCGACCCGCACGACCACCGCGCCGGTCAGCACGTGCAGCACCTCCCGGGTGCCGCGCGGGTGGTCGGGGGAGCGGTGCGCCTCCCCGGCCTCCATCCGCCAGTCCCAGAGCTCGACCAGATCCGGCTCGCCCAGCCCGCTCAGCAGGTGGCCCGTGCCGCCGCGCTCGCCCTGCCAGAGCACCGGCGCCTCGGCGGCCGAGGTGATCTTCACGGTCCGTTCCTCGGCGGGCTCCAGCAGTCGGGCGATGTTGACGCCGAACGCGTCGGCGACCCGGCACAGCGTGCCGACGCTCGGGTTCGTGCGTGCGCTCTCGATCTGCACGAGCATGCCCTTGCTCACCCCGGACCGGCCGGCCAACTCGTCGAAGGACCAGCCCCGGGCGGCGCGTAGCTCGCGTACCTGCTGGGCCACCGCGGCGGTGACCGCGCCCACCCGGCCGGTTCCGGTCTCGGTCATTAAACTATCCCTCACGGTCACTATTGTGATACGAACACTCCATGCTCCCCATTGTCCTTGCCGCAGTGTCCGCAGTCGCGTTCGGCACCGCCGACTTCTCCGGTGGGAAGGCGTCCCGCCGTGCGGACCCGATCGCCGTGACCGTGATCTCCCAGCTGCTGAGCGTCCCGCTGCTGGTCGTCCTGGTGCTGGTGGTGCCCGGCACCCCGACCGTCGGGGACATCGCCTGGGGGCTGCTCGCCGGGGTGGCCGGCGCGGCCGGGGTCATGCTGCTCTACCGGGCGCTCGCCGGAGGGATGATGGCCGTGGTGGCGCCGGTCACCGCGATCACCGCCGCCGTGGTGCCGATCGTCGCCGGCCTGTTCACCGCGACCTTCCCCGGCGCAGCGGCACTCACCGGGGCGGGCCTCGCCGTGCTGGCGATCGCACTGGTCAGCCTGGGAGACGGTGGTAGCCGGCGGTCCGTCCCGGCGCGGCTGGTGGGGTTGTCCCTCGCCGCCGGCGCACTCTTCGGCGTCTTCTTCACGCTGCTCGGCCAGGCCGATGAGGGCGCCGGCATGTGGCCGGTGGCGGCGGTGCGGGCCAGCTCGATCGCGTTCGGTCTCGCGCTCGCCGTCGGAACCGGTGTGCGGCTCCGGCTCGGACGGCGGGTGCTGGGCTGGGCGGCAGTCGCCGGCCTGCTCGACAGCGCCGCCAACGCGCTCTTCCTCGCCGCCGCCGCCCGTGGCCACCTGAGCATCGTCGCGGCGATCACCGCGCTCTACCCGGCCAGTACCGTGCTGCTCGCGCTCGCCGTCGACCGAGAGCGGTTGCGCCCGATCCAGGTCGCCGGCCTCGGCTTCGCCGCCGGGGCTCTGGTGCTGGCCAGCATCTGAAGCTGTCGGCGCCGGCCCTTCCGGCCGTACTCTGGGCTCATGCGCGTCGCCGTCTGCCAGCTGAACGCCCGGGAAGACCGCAAGGGTAACCTGGCCGCCGCAGAGGCCCTGCTGGAACGCGCCGCCGCCGGCGGCGCGGACCTCGCCGTCCTGCCGGAGTACGTCGACTACCTCGGCCCCGCCGCCGGGTTGCCCGAGCCGGAGCCGGTGGACGGCGAGGTGGGCAGCTTCTTCGCCGGGATCGCCCGGCGACTCGGCATCTGGCTGGTGGCCGGGTCGTTCCACGAGGCCGGCCCGGACCCGGAGCACACCTGGAACACCTCGCTGGTGTTCGACCGGTCCGGCAGCCTCGCCGCGAGCTATCGCAAGATCCACCTGTACGACGTGGAGATTCCCGGCCGGGTCTCATACCTGGAGTCGGCGAGCGTCGCTGCTGGTGTCCAGCCCGTGGTGGTCGACGTCGAGGGCCTCCGGGTCGGCCTGTCGATCTGTTACGACCTGCGCTTCCCGGAGCTGTACCGGCGACTCGCCACCGAGGGGGGCGCCCAGTTGTTGGTGGTCCCGGCGGCGTTCATGCTCCACACCGGGCGGGACCACTGGGAGGTCCTGCTGCGGGCCCGGGCGATCGAGAACCAGTGCTTCGTGGCGGCCGCTGGCCAGACCGGCGACCACGAGCCCGGCCGCACCTGCTTCGGGCGCAGCATGGTGGTCGACCCGTGGGGGACGGTCCTCACCCAGTTGCCGGACGGCCCGGGGGTGTCCGTCGTCGACCTGGACCTCGACCGGCTCGCCGCGATCCGTGCCGAGCTGCCCAGCCTGGCCAACCGCCGGCTCTGAGCCTTCAGCCCTCCAACAGGACGCCGATCGTCGCCAAGCCGGCGATGGCCGCGGCGGTGACCAGCAGGGCGGTGCTCATCCGGGACCGGCCCCGCCGCGCCAACCGCCCTACCGAGAGCACCAGCACGACCAGCACTACCGCGCCGATCACCAACTGCCAGAACGGCAGGAGGAGGCCGAGCAGCGCCTCCTCGGCGAACACCGTGGCGCCGAGCCCGGACTCATCCATGCCTGACACTCTGGCACGCCGACGCGCCCCGCGTCCCCGGCTGCGTGGGACATCGCAGCGCCCTCGCGAGCCGAACCAGTGATGAACCCTGATTTGCCTTCTCGGGGCCGTCCGCGTAACTTTCTCTCTGCACGGGGGAGGCCGGACAAACCGGCCGAGACCAGGCACCAGGCTCGTGGCGGGAACGCCGAGCGAGACTGAGGATCGGGCGGTGCGGAACACTCCGGAAACGGGGTTGCGAACGCGAAGCCGACCGGGTAGAGTTCTGAAGCCGGCAGGAGCCGGGCGGAGAGCCACGAAGTGGCGATCGGCCGGTCTGCGGCTTCCCACGACAGTAACGACCGCCGGGTACGGCGTGCGTCATCGTGGGTCCGGACGAATCACATTGATCGCCTCGAACACGAGGTTGACAATGAAAATTCGACCAAGTAGGTTTGAGCGGTTGCCCCGAAACGGGGTTCCACGAAGTGGAGCTTCTGATCGGTGTGTGGTTGTTCTTTGAGAACTCAACAGGGTGCTTGAAAAGCCAGTGCCAATTATGATTTATACCCCGGACTGGTGATCCTTTTGGATTG
>NZ_JBEXIK010000025.1:0-93847 GCF_040608515.1 Micromonospora sp. NPDC005173 | reverse complement strand
GCATCGCCACCCGCACCCCGGGCGGCGGACCCACCACCCCCACGACAGCCGTTCCTGTGCTGCCTGGGGTGGTCACGCACCGTCGAGCCGGCCGGAACCTCCCCGGCGCCGGCCGGTCCCGGCGTGACCCCCGCCGCCCAGCCCGGACGGCGAGAGGATCAGTTGGCCTGCGGAGGCCCGCCCCACCACCCAGTGGGGAGTCGCTCGCCCTCCAAGGCGAGGATCCACAACATCCCACCGGAACACCCGGTGAACGTTAGTGGACACCGCACTAGGGTCCCCGGCATGCCTTTCGACATCGCCCGCACCCGGGCCGCCTACCCCGCCCTGACCGAGGGCTTCGTCCACTTCGACGGGGCCGGGGGCACCCAGACCGCAGCCGGTGTGATCGACGCGGTCGCCGACGCCATGCGCACTGCGGTCGGCAACCGCAGCGCCGCCTTCGCGCCGGGTCGCCGGTCGCTGGAGCTGGTGGCAGCGGCCCGGTCGGCGGTAGCCGACCTGCTCGGTGCCGACCCGGCCGGGGTGGTGCTGGGTCCGAGTGCCACCGCGCTGATGTACACCCTGGCCCGTACGCTCGGCGCGGGCTGGCGCCCCGGCGACGAGGTGGTGGTGTCCCGGCTCGACCACGACGCCAACGTGCGGCCGTGGGTGCAGGCCGCCGAGGCTGCTGGCGCGACGGTGCGGTGGGCCGAGATCGACCGGCACACCGGTGAGCTGCCCGCCGGCCAGTACGCCGAGCTGGTCAATGAGCGCACCAAACTGGTCGCGGTGACCGCCGGCAGCAACGCCATCGGCACGGTGCCGGACGTGCCGGCGATCGCCAAGGCCGCGCACGCGGTCGGCGCACTGGTCTGCGTCGACGGCGTGCACTCGGTGCCGCACGGGCCGACCGACCTGGCCTCGGTCGGCGCCGACGTGCTGGTCACCAGCGCCTACAAGTGGTCCGGGCCGCACCTGGCGGCGATGGTGGCCGACCCGGCCCGGTGGGCGGCGCTGCGCCCGGCGAAGCTGGTCCCGTCCTCCGACGCGGTGCCGGACCGGTTCGAGTACGGCACCCCGAGCTTTCCCCTGCTGGCCGGCGTGGCCGCCGCGGTGGACCACCTGGCCGGGCTGGACCCGGACGCCGTCGGGGACCGGCGTGCGCGGGTGCGGGCCGGGCTGGCCGCCGCCCAGGCGCACGAGGAGGCGCTGCTCGACCGGCTGCTCGCCGGGCTGACCGAGCAGCCCGCGATCACCGTCTACGGCTCGCCGGCGCGGCGCTGCCCGACGGTCTCCTTCCGGGTCGCCGGGATGTCGCCGGCCACCACCCAGGAGGCGCTGGGGACAGCCAGGTTCTGCCTCTCCGCCGGTGACTACTACGCCTACGAGTACTTCCAGACGATGGGGCTGCGGGACAGCGGGGGCGCGGTCCGGGCCAGCATCTACCACTACAACACGGCCGACGAGGTCGACCGGTTGCTCGCCGAACTGGACGCGCTGGCGGGGAGAATGGCCCGATGAGCACCCTGGTCGAGGACAACCCTGCCAAGCGCCGGTTCGAGATCCTGGTCGACGACGCGTTGGCCGGCTTCACCGCGTACCTGACCCGCGGGGAGGTGCTGGTCTTCACCCACACCGAGGTGGACCCGGGCTTCCAGGGCAAGGGCGTGGGCGGCGCGCTGATCCGGGGCACCCTGGACCAGGTACGCGCCCGCGGCGGCACGCTGGTGCCGCAGTGCTCGTTCATGGCCGCGTTCATCGAGAAGCACCCGGAGTACGCCGACCTGGTCGCCGTTCAGCCGTAGCGCCGGGCCGCCTCAGCCCGTTTGCGGGCGTCGGGTCAGCGGACGCCGGTCAGCACCTCGGCGGCAGCCCGTCCGCTGGCCCGGGTGGCGCCATGGGTGGCCAGGTGCACCGCGCCGGTGACCAGCTCGGGCACGCCCAGCTCGACCACGACCGCGTCCGGCCGGGCGGCCAGCGCCCGCTGCACCGCGGCACGCATCCACTCGTGCCGGTGCAGGTCGCGGACCACCAGCACCAGCGGGCGGTTGCCCGCCCCGGCGCCCGGGTCGGTCGGCACGTCGTGCTGGGCGTAGCGCACCGCGCTCGTGCCGGGCAGCAGCTCGCCCATCGGTACGCCGAGGCCCCATGGCGTCTCCGCGCCGATGGCGATGTTGCGCGGTGGCTCGAACTCGACCACGTGCGCCGCGCGGGTCAGCGGCAACGCGGGCGTCCCGCCCCCGGTCCCGGCCGCCGCGACGGTGACCCGAACGGCGCGGCGGGCGGCGACCAGCCCGACGTCCGTGCTGCCGCGCGCTCCGGTCGACCGCTCGGAGCGGGCCGCCACCGTCCAGGCCGCGAGCTGGCCGACCCGCTTGGCTGCCTCGGCGAGGCGCTCCTCGGGCAGCTCACCGGAGACGACCGCGGCCACGATGGCGTCGGCCAGTTCCCGGGCCGACTGCTCGTCGGCCCGTTCGCCGCCCACGCAGATCGCGTCGGCCCCGGCGGCGAGCGCGCGGACCGCCGCCCCGGCGAAGCCGTACCGGTCGGCGACCGCGCGCATCTCCACCGCGTCGGTCACCACCACGCCGGAGAAGCCCATCTCGTCGCGGAGCAGGCCACCCAGGATGCGTTGGCTCAACGTCGCCGGCAGCTGCGGGTCCAGCGCGGGCACCAGCAGGTGGCCGGTCATCACGGCCTGCACCCCGGCGGCCACGGCGGCCCGGAACGGGGCCAGCTCGACGGCGTCCAGGCGGTCCCGGTCGGCGGTGATCCGGGGCAGGTCGTGGTGCGAGTCGACCCGGGTGTCGCCGTGCCCGGGGAAGTGCTTGGCGCAGGCGGCGACGCCGCCGGCCTGCAGCCCGCGTACCCAGGCGGCGGTGTGCCGCGCGACCAGCGCCGGGTCCGCCCCGAACGAGCGGACGCCGATCACCGGGTTGGCCGGGTTGGAGTTGACGTCGGCGTCCGGGGCGTAGTCGAGGGTGACCCCGGCCCCGGCCAGCTCGACGCCGAGGTCCCGGGCGACCGCCTCGGTCAGCTCCGGGTCGTCGACCGCGCCGAGGGCGAAGTTGCCGGGCCGGGAGCTGCCCCGGACCGACTCGATCCGGGTGACGTCGCCGGCCTCCTCGTCGATCGCCACGATGACGTCCGGCCGCTCGGCGCGCAGCGTCGCGGTCAGCGCGGCCACCTGGGCGGTGTCGACGACGTTGCGGGCGAAGAGGACCACCGAGCCGAGCCCCTCACCGAGCCAGCGGCACACCCACGGTGGTGGGGTGGTGCCGACGAACCCGGGTTGCAGGACGGCGGCGGCCAGCGCCGGAAGGTGCCCGCTGGGCGCCGTCACGCCGCCCGCCCGTGGCGGTCGGCGTTGGTCCCCGGCGCTGGCGCGCCCGCGCCGACCCGCTGGTTGCGCTCGCTCATGCGGCCCCCGTACCCCATCTCTCGCGCGCCCTCGGCGCACCGCCACCGGCAGGCGGTGCTGCCATGGTCACACCGAGCGATTCAATAGTCAATAAACCTTACAGTTGCCTGGAGGCACGGTCCCCGGGAGAGTGCGGGGATGGATCCCGCCCTGCTGGCCGACGCGACGAGCCCGGCCGATATCCCCGGCGTACGCCTGCTCGGCCTGGTGGTCGGCGCGCTGCTGCTCCTGGCCGCGATCCGGGCGATGTTCGGCCGACGCTGAGCGCGACCCCGCCGGCGCGATCGGGTGAGAGCCGGCGGACCGGGTGTGGCCGGCGACGGCCGGGGTACCGCTAATCCACCCAGCAGGTCCGTGCCGAGGGGGGACGATGAAGGTCGGCTACATCCTGTCCAGTGAGGAGTTCACGCCGGCCGAGCTGGTAGCGCAGGCGCGCGGCGCCGAACAGGCCGGCTTCGAGGCGCTCTGGATCTCCGACCACTACCACCCGTGGGTGGACGCACAGGGGCAGAGCCCGTTCGTCTGGTCGATGATCGGCGCGCTCAGCCAGGCCTGTTCGCTGCCGGTGACCACCGCGGTGACCTGCCCGACGGTGCGGATCCACCCGGCCGTGATCGCGCAGGCGGCGGCGACCAGCGCGGTGCTGCACGGCGGGCGGTTCGCACTCGGCGTCGGCAGCGGCGAGGCGCTCAACGAGCACATCTTCGGCGACGCCTGGCCGCAGGCCGACGTCCGGCTGGAGATGCTGGAGGAGGCCGTCGAGGTGCTGCGGAAGCTCTGGACCGGCGACTTCGTCAACCACCACGGCAAGCACTACACCGTCGAGCACGCCCGGATCTACACGCTGCCTGACACTCCCCCGCCGATCTACGTCTCCGGCTTCGGCCCGAAGTCCATCGACCTCGCCGCCCGGATCGGCGACGGCTACGTGAGCACCAGGCCCGACAGCGAGATGGTCCGGCGCTTCCGGGAGAACGGCGGCGGCGACAAGCCGTGCCAGGCCGGATTCAAGGCGGCGTACGCGGACAGCGAGGACGAGGGCATGCGGATCGCGTACGAGCGCTGGCCCAACGCCGGGGTCCCGGGCGAGCTGTCCCAGGTGCTGCCCTCGCCGCGCCACTTCGAGCAGGCCGCCCAGCTGGTCCGGCCGGAGATGCTGAAGGAGGCGTTCGTGTGCGGCAACAGCGCCGACGCGCACGTCGAGATGATCGGGAAGTTCGCCAAGGCGGGCTTCGACGAGGTGTACGTGGCCAACGTCGGCCCGCGCTACCAGGGCCTGTTCGACCTCTACCAGCGCGAGGTCCTGGCCCGGGTGCGCTGAGTCCGTGGTGCCTCGGCGAGACCTTGGACGGTTGCCGTCGACCGCGTTTCGGCGGTGATCGGGCCGGGTACCTCCGGCCCTCGATGAAGCTGTCCACGCACTCGATGACGTTGCGCCGCGCGGCGCGGAGCCTCTTCGGCTGGACCGCGTTGCGGCCCAACCAACTGGCGGCCATGCGCGCGGTGATGAAGCGACGCGACGCCCTGGTCGTGCTGCCCACGGGCGCCGGCAAGTCCGCCATCTACCAGATCCCGGCCAGCCTGATCCCCGGCCCCACCGTGGTGATCTCCCCGCTGCTGGCTCTCCAGCAGGACCAGATCGCGGCCCTCAACGAGCGCCAGCGTCCGGAGCTGCGGGCGGTGCGGATCAGCTCGAACGAGTCGGCCGCCCAGCAGGCCGAGGCGGTCAACGAGATCCGCGAGGGCCGGGCGGAGTTCCTGTTCATCACCCCGGAGCAGCTGAGCAACCCCGATCGGATGGCCGAGGTGGCCGCACTCAAGCCGGCGCTGGTGGCGATCGACGAGGCGCACTGCATCTCGGCCTGGGGGCACGACTTCCGCCCCGACTACCTGGCGCTCGGGCACCTCATCGAGGGCATCGGACGGCCACCGGTGGTCGCCCTGACCGCCACCGCGTCCCCGCCGGTACGCGACGACATCATCGCCCGGCTGCGGCTGCACAAGCCGGAGGTGGTGGTCTCCGGGCTGGACCGGCCCAACCTGTTCCTGGAGGTGGCGCACTGCCCCACCGAGGACTACCGGTGGCGGCGCCTGGTCGCGCTGCTGCGTGACGATGAACGGCCGGGAATCATCTATGTGCCGACCCGCCGCGCCGCCGAGGAGCTGGCCACCCGGTTGACCGACGCCGGCTTCCCGGCGCAGTGCTACCACGGCGGAATGGCCGCCGGGGCGCGCTCCGCGCTGCACGAGGCGTTCCTCGCCGACCAGGTGCCGATCATGGTGGCCACCTCGGCGTTCGGGATGGGCATCGACAAGCCCAACATCGCCTGGGTGGTGCACATGGCGCTGCCCGACTCGCCGGACAGCTACTTCCAGGAGATCGGCCGGGCCGGGCGCGACGGGCAGCCGGCCCGGGTGCTGCTGCTCTGGCAGGCCGAGGACGTGGGCCTGCAACGGTTCTTCAGCGGTGGCCTGCCCGACGAGAACGAGCTGCGCGACCTGGCCGCGCTGCTGCGCCGTGAGCCGGCCACCAAGACCGAGCTGCGCGAGGCCACCGGCCTCGGGCCGCGCAAGCTGGGCCAGTACCTCTCCCTGCTGGAGCAGGCCGGGGCGGCCGAGCCGCGGGCCCGGCAACGCATCGGCGCCCCTCGCTACTCCCCCACCCCGGTCGACGCCGCCGCGGCGGCGCTGGCCGAGGCGGAGCGGCAGCAGACCGTGACGCGGTCCCGCACCGACATGATGCGGGCCTTCGCCGAGACCAGCGCCTGCCGGGGGCAGACCCTGCTGGCGTACTTCGGCGAGCAGATGACCCAGGTCTGCGGGCACTGCGACAACTGCCATGCCGGCACCAGCGTCGCCGACCAGGGGGCGGTCGGGCCGTTCGCGGTGCACAGTCAGGTGCGCCACCCGGAGTGGGGGCACGGCATGGTGCTCGGGTACGAGGAGGACAAGATGACGGTTCTCTTCGACGAGGTCGGGTACAAGACGCTGTCGGTGCGCGTGGTGTCCGAACAGGGCCTGCTGACCCTGGACTAGCCTGACCGGGCACCGGGCCAACCGATTGACCAAGCAGAGCAGGGTGGAAGGGGCGTTGCCGTGATCGAGCAGCCGGCGTACACCGGTTTCGGTTTCTCCGACGAGGAGTGGGGGCTGTTGGTCGGCCTACCTCAGTCGGTGCTGACCGCGGCGAGCGCCGCCGAGTCCGACGGCACCCGCCGGACCATGGCGGAGAACGCGGCCGGGTTGGAGACCATCGCCGCTGGCCGGGAGTCGGCCAGCCCGCTGGTCGCCGCTGTGGCCGGCGAGATCGTGACCCGGGTCGGCGACCCGGAGACCGGCGAGGAGTTGCCGGTCATCGCGCCCGCCGACCCGCGGGCGATGATCGACGACGTGCTGCTTCGGGCCGGCCAGGCCGCCGCGTTGCTGGGCACGCGGGTCGACGAGGGTGCGGCTGGAGCGTACAAGCACTGGCTGGTGAAGATCGCCGAGCAGGTGGTGGGCGCCGCTTCCAGCGGCGGGCTGCTCGGCCTCGGCGGCGAGTCGGTCAGCGACTCCGAGCGGCGCTTCCGCGACCGGCTCGCGCACGTACTCACCGACTGACCGACGAACCACCCGACAACAGCCAACCGGGCGGCCGCCCGGTGGTCCCCCGCACGGGCGGACCACCGGGCGGCCGCTCTGCTCCGCCGGTCACGACGCCGCCGGACCACCCGGACCGGTCGGGGTCGGCGTCCGCTGCACCGCCGTCCCGGCCACAGCCGGTGGGACCGGGACCGGGTCGGCGGCCAGCACTGCGGGGTCGCCCGGCCGGGCTCCGCGCAGCGCGACCAGCGCGGTCACCGCGCCCAGCAGCATCGCCACCATGGCAGCGATCGCGGCGAGGTGCAGCCCGTCGGTGAACGCCAGCCGGGCGGCGTGCAGCACCGCGTCGCCAAGCTCGGCCGGCAGCCCGTCGGCCACCGCCAGCGCACCGCCCAGCGTCTCCCGGGCCGCGTCGCGGGCATCCCCCGGCAGCCCGGCGGGCAGGCCGTCGAGGACCTCGCGCCGGTAGACCGCGGCACCCACGCTGCCCAGGATCGCCATCCCGAGCGCGCCGCCCAACTCGCTGCTGGACTCGGTCAGCGCCGAGGCGACACCGGCCTGCTCCGGCGGCGCCGCGCCGAGCACCAGCTCGGTGACCAGCGACATCACCATGACCAGCCCGGCGGCGTAGATGCTGGCGCCGAGCAGCAGCAGCCAGAGCGGCGACTCCGGGGTGACCCGGGTGAGCACCACGAAGCCGACCACGGCGATCCCGAAACCCGTCCCGATCAGGTACGCCCGCTCGATGCGCTGGGCGAGCGCGGCGGCGGCCGGGGCGATTCCGCCCACCGCCAGCGACGGCACCAGGCTCCACAGTGCCGCCCGCAGCGGGCTCAGGCCGAGCACCGACTGGAGGTGCTGGGTGGTGAAGATGGCGAAGCCGACCAGGGCGAACATCGCCAGCAGGTTGACCGCGAGCGACCCGGCGAAGCCCCGACGGCGAAACAGCGCCAGGTCGATCATCGGGTACGCCCGGGTCCGCTGCCGGTGCAGGAACAGCGCCCCGACCAGCAGGCCAGCGACGATGGCCAGCACCCGAGCGGCAGTGACGCCGTCCCGGGCCATCTCCTTGATGCCGTAGATCACCGGCAGCAGCGCGCCAAGCGACAGCACCGCGCTGACCAGGTCGAACCGCCCGGCCGTCGGGTTGCGGAACTCGGGCACCAGGACCGGGGCGAGCAGGAGCAGCAGCAGCATCGCCGGAATGTTGATCAGGAAGATCGAGCCCCACCAGAAGTGCTCCAGCAGGATGCCGCTGAGCACCGGACCGATCGCGATGCCGCCGGTGAGCGTGGCGGTCCAGATGCCGATCGCGGTGCCACGCTGCTTGGCGTCGTGGAACATGTTGCGCACCAGGGCGAGCGTGGAGGGCATCAGGGTCGCCCCGCCCACGCCCAGCACGGCGCGCGCGGCGATCAGGGTGGCGGCGCTGTCGGCGTACGCGGCTAGCAGCGACGCCGCCCCGAACGCGGCGGCGCCGATCAGCAGCAATCGGCGCCGGCCGATCCGGTCGCCCAGGGCGCCCATGGTGATCAGTAGCCCGGCCAGCACGAAGCCGTAGATGTCGAAGATCCAGAGCTGCTGGGTGCCGGTGGGGCGCAGTTCCTCGCTGATGAACGGGACGGCGAAGTAGAGCACCGACACGTCCATCGAGACCAGGAGCAGCGGCAGCATCAGCACCGTGAACCCGATCCACTCCCGCCGGCCCGCGCGCGGTGCCGGTGCGGTCGTCGCTGTCATGGGAAGACTCCTTCTGCGTATGGCGTACGCTGTTCTGCGTAGACCATACGCAGAACTAGGATGGCGAGGCAAGGAGGAAATGTGGCGGCGAAGACAGACGACAGCGGCCCGGTGATCCCGCCGGCCATCGAGAGCGCCTGGGGGCTGCGCGAGCGGCCTCCCAAGGGGCCCCGGCCCGGGCTGACCGTGAGCGGCATCGTGGACGCCGCCGTGCGCGTGGCCGACGCCGACGGGCTGGCGGCCGTCTCGATGAGCCGGGTGGCCAAGGAGTTGGGCGCCGCCACCATGGCCCTCTACCGGCACATCGGCTCGAAGGACGAGCTGCTGATGCTCATGGTGGACGCCGGGTACGGCCCGCCGCCCGGTCCCGCCGCACCGGACGCCGACTGGCGCGCCGGCCTCACCCGCTGGGCCTGGGCCGAGCACGACGTGCTGCGGCGGCGGCCCTGGCTGCTGCACGTGCCGATCACCGGCCCGCCGATCACCCCCCAGACGCTCGGCTGGATGGAGGACGGGCTGCGCTGCCTCGACGGCACCGCGCTGGCCGAGGGCGAGCAGATGTCGACACTGCTGCTGATCACCGGGTACGTCCGTAACGAGGCCACCCTCACCACGCAGATCGCCGAGGGCAGCCGGGCCGCCGGCATGAAGCCGGGCGAGATGATGCCGGCGTACGGCCGGATGCTCAGTCGACTCATCGACCCGGCCCGCTTCCCGGCGCTGCACCGGGTGCTGACCTCCGGCGTGCTGCACCAGGACGACGACCTGGACGAGGAGTTCACCTTCGGCCTCGACCGGATCCTCGACGGCATCGAGGCCCTGATCCGGCGGCGAGCGGTCTGAGGAGCGCCGGATGCTGCACCGGGACACCGTCGACACCACCGTCCTGCCGCCAGGTGAGCGGTTCGGGATGTGGCTCGACCTGGTCGCGCGCACCTCGGCGCCGCTGCGGATCCGGTCCGCGCACACCGACGACTTCGCCGCCCGCGCCGACTTCATCGACCTCGGCCCGATCCAGCTGGTCGAGTACCAGTACCCCTCGCTGGACGCCACCCGCACCCGCAAGCTGGTCCGTCGCTCCGACCCGGAGTTGTACGTGCTCGCCCTCACCACCGGCGGCGTCGGCACGTCCAGTCAGAACGGTCGCCACAGCGAGATCCAGGCCGGCGAGTTCACCTTCTACGACGCCTCCCGCCCGCACGACGTCTGTCACCACGCGACCGAGCCGGAACGGGACCAGGCCACCTCGATCATCACGCTGATTCCGCACGCCGCGCTGCCGCTGCCGCCGCAGCGGATGGCCGCGCTCTACGGCGGCCGGATGTCCGGCAGCGAGGGAATCGGGGCGCTGCTGGCGCAGTTCCTGCTCCAGGTCACCGGGCACCCCGAGCAGTACCACGCCGCCGACGCCAGCCGGCTCGGCGCGGTGGGGCTGGACCTGGCCACCACCATGCTCGGACGGCACCTGCTCGCCGAGGACGAGGTGCCCACCGAGGTACGCCGCCGCGCGCTGGTCACCCAGGTGCAGGCGTACGTCCACCGCCACCTCGGCGACGCGGCACTCAGCCCGCAGGCCGTCGCGGACGCCCACCACATCTCGCTGCGCTCGCTGCACCGACTGTTCGAGGGCGAGGAGTCCACCGTGGCGTCGTACATCCGGGATCTGCGGCTGGCGCGGTGCCGGCGCGACCTCACCGACCCGGCGCTGCGTACCCAGTCCGTGCAGACCATCGCCGCGCGCTTGGGGTTTCCCGACAAGGCCCACTTCAGCCGGGTGTTCCGGGGCGCCTACGGGCTGAGCCCGCAGGCGTACCGCGAGGGCTATCCGGATCCGGCGCGGATCGTCAACCGCCCGGCGTCCACGGTCAACTCGTCGCGGGCAGACTGAGAGGCAGCGCGGCCGACCCGAGCTCCTGGTCGGCCGCCAACGGGGGCCGTGGCGAGGCGCCCGCCGCCATGCCGCGGCGGGCGGCCGCCCGGTGTCACCTCCGCTCGCCAAGCCGAGACCCCGGTCCCGTCGCTCTCTCCCCAGGAACGTCGGCGGGGCCGGTCAGGCCTTCTCCAGCAGCTCCAACACGACCCGTTCGACCTCCTCCCGCGGCGCCCGCGGATCCACCGGCACCACCATCCCGTCGTGGTAGAGGTCGACCACACGGGGGTCCACATAGGATGCACGCGCCACCGTGGGGGTGTTGCCCAACAAGTCGGCCACCGCGCGCATCACCGCGACCACGGCCTTGCGCCGGGCGGTCATCGAGCGCGCCGGGCCGACGGTGGCCAGCTCGGTGGCGGCGAGCACGGTGGCGTGCCAGGTGCGGAAATCCTTGGCCGTCATCTCCCCGCCGCTGGCATCGCGCAGGTAGCCGTTGACCTCGTCGCTGCGCACGTCGCGCCACTCCCGACCGTCCCAGTAGCCGAACAGCCGGTCCGCCTCCCGTCGGCGACGGCGCAGGTTGGTCAGCACCTGGCACAGCTCCGGGTCCTCGATCCGGCGCACCTGCTCGATGCCGCCCTTCGCGGGGAACTCGAAGACCACACAGCCGCCTCGGGTCCGGGCGTGCTCCGGGCGCAGGGTGGACACCCCGAACGTCGGCTCGTCGCCGGCCGCGTACTGGTCGCTGCCGACCCGGAACATTCCCATGTCCAGCAGCCGGGCCACGGTGGCCAGCACCCGGTCCCGACCCAGCCCCCGGCCGTCCAGGTCGCGCCCCACGCGCTCGCGCAACACCGGCAGCCGCCGGGCCACCTCCAGCATGTGGTCGAACTTCGCCTCGTCCTGCTTCTCCCGCCACAGCGGGTGGTACACGTACTGCTTGCGCCCGGCCGCGTCGACGCCGGTCGCCTGGATGTGCCCGTTCGGGTACGGCGAGATCCAGACGCCCTGCCAGGCCGGCGGGATGACCAGCTCGCGCAGTCGGGCCAGGACGTCGGGGTCCTTGACCGGGGCGCCGGCCGGGTCGACGAAGAGCCACCCCTTGCCGCGCCGTCGACGGCCGTATCCGGGCCGACCCGGATCACTACGCCGCAACCGCACCGGAGACCCGCACCACCCGTTCCACCTCAGCCACGGCGGCCAACACCTCGTCGAGGTGCACGGCCGCCAAGGTCGGATGGCTTCCCACCCCGTCCCACCTGGGCCGGTCCCCCTCGCCGGCCCAGAGCACCCGGTGCCGGGGCCGGTCCGGCGGCGGCCCCCAGTGCGCCGGCGGCACCGGCCCGAAGAGCACCACCGAGGCCGTGCCGTAGCCGGTGGCCAGGTGGGCCACACCGGTGTCCCCACTGACCACCAGTCGGGCGTCGGCTACCAGCGCGGCCAGCGCGCCGAGGTCGGTCCGGCCGGCCAGCACGGCGGTGGGCGGCAGGCCGGCCGCGTCGGCCACCCGGGCGGCCAGCGGTCGCTCGTCGGCCGATCCGGTGAGCAGCACCCGGTGCCCCCGGTCGGTGAGCGCCCGGGCCAGCGCGGCGAACCGCTCGGCGGGCCAGCGCTTGGCGGGAATCTTGCTGCCGGGATGCAGCACGGTGGCGCCGGTGGGCAGCCCGGCCGGCACGGGCCGGCGCAGCGCGAGGTCCCCGGGGTCGGCCGGGATCCCGTACCAGGACAGCAGCCGGCACCACCGATCCACCTCGTGCTCGTCGGCGACCCACCGCGGGCCGGCGGTGAAACCGGCGTCCCGGTTGGCGAAGGCGAGCAGCCGCCCGGGTCTGGCGGCGGCGAGCAGCCGGTGCGACTGCGGGCCGCGCCCGTGCAGGTTCACCGCGACCTCCGGAGCCGGGCCGGGCCACGCCGGTCGATCCAACCCGGCGGTGTCGACCAGGTGGTCGACGCCGCCGACCAGGTCGACCAGCGGGGCCAGCCAGGCGGGCGCGGCGAGCGCCAGCTCCCGATCGGGGTACGCGGCGCGCAGCGCCCGCAGTGCGGGCACCGCCGTGACGAGGTCGCCGACGCCGAGGGCGCGCAGGACGAGGATCACGGGTACGAGGTCTCCTGCTCGGCGCAGACCACCAGTTCGCGTACCGCGCAGCCGGAGGGCTGGCTGAGGGCGAACATGATGGCGGCGGCGGTGTCGGCGGGATCGTTGAGGATGGCGTCCGCCCCTGGCTTGTACTGCGGGTCGCGCTCGTCGAAGAAGGCAGTCCGCATTCCGCCCGGGATGAGCAGGGTGACGCCGACCTGTCCGGCGAGTTCGGCGGCGAGTGCGCGGGTGAAGCCGACCACGCCGAACTTCGCCGCGCAGTACGCGGTGGCGTCACTGACCGCCTTCACGCCCAGCGTCGAGGCGACGGTGACGATGCGGCCCCGGGAGATCTGTAGGAACGGCAGGGCGGCCCGGATCACCGCGGCGGTGGCCAGCAGGTCCACGGCGATGATCCGGTCCCAGGTCTCCCCCGGCACGTCGGCGAGCCGGCCCGGCACGTCGATGCCGGCGGCGGTGACCACCGCGTCCACGCCACCGGCCTGCTCGGCGATGTGCCGGGTGGCCACCTCGGCGGCCCGGGTGTCGGCCAGGTCGCACTCGGTCCAGGACACCCCGTCGTCGGCCGGCGGCCGCCGGTCCAGCACGAGTGGCCGGCCACCGGAGGCGGCCACCGCGGCGACCACCGCTGCACCGAGCCCGCTGGAGCCGCCAGTGACCAGCACGGTCGGCCCGGCACCGGGTGACGTGGCAGTCATCGCGTCCGCTCCCCGCCGGGCGTGGCCGACGACGGCGCGGAGAACCCGTCCTGCTCCACCGGTTGGGCGACGGTGCAGCACGCGCCGGTGGCGTGCCCGGAGCGGGCGATCATGTCGGTGGTGGACCGGCCGTCCAGGTACGGCACCACCACCGTGTGACCGCCCCACCGGCGCAGGACCTCCGCCTCGGGCAGCGTCGCGGCGTCTCCGCCGCCGGTGGCGTAGTCCCCGCCCTTGACCCAGATGTCCGGGCGCAGCCAGGACAGCGCCGCGTCCGGGGTCGACTCGTCGAAGATCATGACCGCGTCCACACAGCTCAGCGCGGCCAGCAACCGGCTGCGATCGCCCTCGGACATCACCGGCCGCTCCGGCCCCTTCAACCCGGCCACACTGGCGTCGGAGTTGACGCAGACGATCAGGCAGTCGCCGAACTGCCGGGCGGCCTGCAGGGTGGCAACGTGCCCGGCGTGCAGCAGGTCGAAGCAGCCGCCGGTGGCCACCACCGTGCCGCCGGAGGCGCGCACGTCGGCGAGCAGTGTGGCGACCGCCGCGACACCCACCCGATCACCACCCGAGCCGACCACGCCGGTGCTCACCGGGCCGCCTCTCGTTCCCGACTGCGGCAGTGCCGCGGCCACTCCCCCACCGGCCACGTACGCGGACGCCTCGGCGACCGCGGCCTGCACCGCCTCGGAGACCAGCGCGCCCTGAGCCAGCGCGAGACTGGCGGCGGCCGCGAACCGGTCGCCGGCCCCGCAGGTGTCCCCCTCGGCGCTGCCCGGGGTGGGCACCACCAGCGGCGTCGATCCGGCGTGACAGAGCAGCGCGCCGTCCCCGCCCAGGGTCACCGCGACCGCGCCGGCCCGCCAGCGCCGGCGCAGCCCCTGGGCGCCCCGGGAGGCGGTCGCCAACCGGGACGCCCCGGGCAGGGTGGGAACCAGCTCGCGTACCTCCGACTCGTTCGGTGTGGCCAGGTGCACGCCGGGCACCGCGGCCGGTCCGCGCGGGTGCGGGTCCCACACCACCGGCGCGCGGGTGGCGGCCAGTGCGGCGCGCAGCGCGGGCTGCCGCGCCACCCCCCGGCCGTAGTCGCTGACCAGCACCGCCGATGCCGCGCCGATCACCCGCAGCACCTCGTCGGAGGGCTGGCCCGGTTCGCCGGGCGCGACGCCGCGGTCGTGGCGCAGCAGCACCCGGCCTCGGGCCCGCAGCCGGATCTTCTCCGGCGTCGCGCCGGCCAGGGCCAGCGGATACACCTGCACCCCGGCGGCGGCGAGCAGCGAGCTCAGCCGGGCGCCGCCAGCGTCGTCGGCGAGCGCGGTCACCAGCACCACCTCGGCGCCCTGTGCGGCCGCGAAGACCGCCGCCAGGCCGGCGCCACCGGGCCGGTCGATGGCCGAGGTCTCGTCGAGCACCGGCACCGGGGAGTCCGGGCAGAGGCGGTTCACCACCCCTTCCACGTCCCGGTCGAGCAGGGTGTCCCCGATTACCACCACGGGTCCCCTCACGCTTGCCTCCTCATCCTCACGCGTCGACCTGCTGTCCGGTCCCGCCGTCGAGCACCACCTCGACCCCGGTACGCACCGGCCCGGATGGGAGCCGACCGGCCGGGGCGGGCTCGGCCGGCGCGGGCTGGGTGGACGCGGCCAGCGCGGCGGGCAATTCCTGTTCGACGTACTCGCAGAGCAGGTGGCTGGTGACCAGGTGCAGTTCCTGGACGACCTGGGTGTCGGGGGACCCGACGGCGAGCACGTCGTCGCAGGCGTCGGCGAGGGGGTTGGGGGCGGGCCCGGTGAGCGCCCAGGTGACCAGGCCGGCGTCGCGGCCGGCATGGGCGGCGGTGAGGAGGTTGGCACTGGTGCCGCTGGTGCTGAGGAGCAGGAGGATGTCGCCGGGTCGGCCGTGGGCGCGGACCTGGCGGGCGTAGACGTCGGTGTAGCCGTAGTCGTTGGCGATGGCGGTGAGGGCGCTGGTTTCGGCGTGCAGGGCGATGGCGGAGAGTGGTTGGCGGTCGTGGTGGAGTTTGCCGACGAGTTCGGCGGTGAGGTGCTGGGCCTCGGCGGCGCTGCCGCCGTTGCCGGCGACCAGCAACCGCCCGCCGGCGGCCAGCCGGCGCGCCAACTGCGCACCCCAACGCGCGAGCTGTGGCTCGCACCCCCGATAGGGCGCCAGCGCCGCGGCGAGATTCGTCAGGTGGGTGTCGAGCAGGGTGCCCGCCGGCATCAGGCCACCACCCGGGTCGGCCGACGCACCGCGGCCACCTCGCCGTAGACCTCCGCCAGCCGCTCGGCGGTGACCGCCCACGAGTACCGCGACCGGACCCGCTCGCGGGCCGCGGTGGCGTACGTGAAACGCCGGATCCGGTCGTCCAGCAGCCGCTGGATCGCGGCGGCCAGGGCGCGCGGGTCCCGGGCCGGTACGAGAAGACCGGTCGTCCCGTCGACCACGGTGTCGCGGATCCCGCCCACGGCGGTGCCGACGACCGGCACCCCGCAGGCCATCGCCTCCAGTGGGGTCAACCCGAACGGCTCGTACCAGGGGGCGGCGACCAGCAGGTCCGCGGAGCGGTACCAGCGGCCCATCTCCTCCCGGGGCACCGCGCCGACCAGCCGTACCCGGTCGGCCACCCCGCACGACTCGGCCAGCGCCCGCAACCGCCGGGCGTACGGGTCGGTCTCCAGCAGCCCTTCGGGTGGGCCGCCGACCACCACGCACTCGGCGTTCGGGACCAGCTCCATCGCGCGGACCACCGTCTGGAAGCCTTTGCGCTCGACCAGCCGGCCCACGGTCAGGATCCGGGCCTGACCGGGCTCGCGGTCCGCCGCCGGCCCGAACGGCGAGAACGTGGTGAGGTTGACCCCGGAGGGAACGACGGTCATCCGAGACCGGGGCACCCCCATCCGGACCAGCTCGCCGACCTCGTCGCGGCACTGCGCGACCACCCGGTCGACCGAGCGGCCCAACTCCCGCTCGTAGGACACCCGCCGGGCCGGGCTGGTGTCCTGCACGCCCTGGTAGCGGCGCTTCACGGTGCCCAGCGCGTGGTACGTCTGCACCACCGGCACCCCGGTCTGCCGACCGGCGGTCAGCGCGGCCAGGCCACTCATCCAGAAGTGCGCGTGGATCACCTCGGGCACCCAGTCCCCGCCCCGCCACCGCTCGATGAGCCAACGGCTGAACTCCCGCATGTGCGGCAACAGCGCGTCCTTGGCCACCGGCTCGGCCGGGCCGGCTGGTACGTGCACCACGTCGTACCCGTCCGGGCTGCGGACGGTCACCGGCAGGTCGAGCGCGTCACGGCGGGTGTAGACCTTCACCTCGTGCCCGGCGGCGGCGAGTGCGGCGGACAGCTCCGCGACGTGCGTGTTCTGGCCGCCGGCGTCCTCCCCTCCGAGGATGGCGAGCGGGCTGGCGTGCTCCGAGATCATCGCGATCCGCATACTTCCTCCTCCAGCAGCCGGTCCCAGTCAGCGAGGAAACGGTCGAGGCCGTACCTGTCACGCGCGGCGGTCCGTGCCGCCGCGCCGGCCTGACGCGCTGCCGCCGGCTCGGCGATGAACCGACGGGCGGCGTCGAGCAGGGTGTCCATCCGGGTGGCGAGAGCCCCCGCCTCCGGGGGCACGGCCGTCACGGCCTCGGTGGTGGCGAGGGCGACGACGGGCATGCCGATGGACATCGCCTCGATGAGGCTGAGTCCGAGGGAGGTCCAGCGGCACAGGTGCAGGTAGGCGCGGCGTCGGGCCAGTTCGGCGTGCATCTGGTCCTGGGGTACGTCGTCGTGGCTGACGACCCGGTCGGGGCTCAGACCGAGGTGGTCGGCGAGGCCGGTGACGCCCATGCCGTAGACGTCCAGCGGTGCGATCTGGGCGAACTGGGGCAGCAGGTCGGTGCCGGTGACGCGGCCTCGCCGGATGGGTTCGTTGATGACCACGGCGAGTCGGTCCAGCTCGCCGGTGTAGGACACGGTGGGTGCCACGATGCCGTGGTCGACCACTGTGGTGGGGGTGGTGCCGGTGTCCCAGAAGATCTGGTTGAAGCCGGTGACGTGGGCGATGAGCAGGTCGTCGCGGTCGGCCATCGGGTGCCGGGTGTTGGGGACGTCGCCCTTGGGGGTGTTGTGTTCGACGTAGATGGCGGGGACGTCCTGTCCGGGACGGCGGTGCAGCCACTTCTCGGCGAGGTCGACCTCCTCCGGGCGTTGCAGGATGACCAGGTCGACGTCGGTGCCGGGCAGGTCGTCGGGGCTGACCTCGATGGCGGTGTCGGGCCAGGGATAGGTGCGGGCCCGGCCGAGGCCGTAGGGGCCGCGGTCGGGTGTGGTGGGGATCAGGTAGCGGTGGTTGCCGTGCACGAACGACGTGGTCCAGGAGCCGTGCACGTGCCAGAGCAGGACGTTCATCGGCCGCCACCACCGCTGACGGCGAGCACCCGCAGCGCCTCGACCACCTCAGCCGGGTCGACGCCGCTCAGGCACGGGTGCCCGGGGATCGGGCAGCGGGCCGCCCGGGTGTCCCGGCAGGGCGCTCCGGCGTCGCCGAGCCGGACGGTGGGCACCCGGTACGGCCCCCACTGTCCGAACGGGACGGTCGGTGCGAAGAGACTCACCACCGGCACCCCGGCTGCGGCGGCCAGGTGCGCGGGCCCGGTGTTGCCGACCACCACCGCACCGGCGTCGGCGACGATACCGGCCAGCCCGGCCAGGTCGGTACGGCCACCCAGGTCGGTGCCGCCGGCCGCCGCGACCTGGGCGGTGACCGCACGCTCGTCCGGGCCGCCGGTGACCAGCACCCGGTGCCCCGCGGCGGTCAGCGCCTCGGCGATCTGGGCCGCCAACGCGGGCGGGCAGGCCCGGCTCGACGCGGCCGAGCCGGGGTGCAGCACCACGTAGCCGGGGTCGCCGAGGCCGGTCGGCCGGGGGACCACGGCGTCCGGCCGGAGCCGGAGCACGGGTTCGTCGTCGGGGGGCAGCCGGTGGCCGGCGGCGGCGGCGAGGGACAGGGCGCGTTCGGGTTCGGGAACGCCGACGGGCACCCGGTGGCGAATGTCCAGTAGCGAGCCCGGATAGTCGTCGCTGATCGCGGCGATCCGGCCGATGCCCGCCATCCGCAGCAGCAACGCCAGCGGCAGTGCGGACTGGTGGAACGAGGTGAACACCACCGCCTGGTCCGCGCCGACCCCCGCGAGACGCGCGGTCAGGCTCCGCATCGCCTCCGGGTCCACCGGCCCCGGCGTCGGGTCGATCCACGGCAGCGGAAACTCGATGATCTCGTCAACTCCGGGCAGCAGGTCCGCCGCAGCGCGTCCTCGTGGCCCGCACAGCAGCACCACCCGCTCCGCGCCGGCCGCCACGGCGCGGATCGCCGGCCCGGTGACCAGCACGTCCCCGGCGGAGTCCGACCGCACCACCAGCGCCGTGCCCACCCGCCCGCCCACTCGATCGGGCACCGAGTGGACCGCCTGCTGGCGGCGCAGGATCTCCGCCACGGCCGACGGCAGATCGGAGGCCACCCAGCCGGCGGCGGCGATCTCCTCCGGTCGGGTCACCGGGGTGGGCACCAGCACGCCCGCCGCTCCGGCGGCAAGCGCCGCGGCAACGTCCCGGCCGATGTCGCCCACCATGACGCACCGCGACGCGCTCGTCCCCAACTCCCGGGCGGCGGCGTGCACCAGCCCGGGAGCCGGCTTGCGGCAGTCACAGTCGTCGGCGTCGTCGTGCGGACAGATCAACCAGGCGTCGAAGCGACCCAGCAGCTCCTCGACCCGGGCGTGCACCGCGCGCATCTGCTCACCGGTGAAGTAGCCCCGGGCCAGGCCCGACTGGTTCGTCACCACGGCCAACCTCAACCCGGCTGCCCGCAACCGGTCCAACGCCGCCCGCGCGCCCGGCACCGGCCGCACCTTCTCCGGATCACCGTTGTACGGCACATCCTCGATCAGAGTGCCGTCCCGATCCAGCAACACCGCGTCGTACAGGACGGGCCGAGGGCCCCCGAGCGGCCCGGAACCGGCCCGGTCAGCACCGGCGTAAACCCGGGCTGACCTGCGCTGATCCGGATCCTCCTGGTCCTGTCGCACAGCCGGCGGGTTCCCTGCGCCCCGAGGAGTAAACGTCACCGTCGAGGCGTCGGCAGGGTGGGGCCAGCGCCGCCGACGGCTGCCCCGACCCGGCCTTACCCGCCGCCCCGGAGAAGCTAACCCGGCGGCTCGTTAGCCTCGGCAGAGGTGCGGGTATGGGATCACGGTGGCGATTGTGGAGAAAGTGATCGAAGCTCCCGCGCAGCAGGTGTTCGATGTGTTGGCCGACGGGTGGACGTACAGCGACTGGGTGGTCGGGACGGCACACGTGCGGGACGTGGACGAGGCCTGGCCCCGGGTGGGCAGCCAGCTGCACCACCGGGCGGGGCCGTGGCCGTTCTCGTTGCAGGACGCCTCGACCGTGCTGGCCTGCGAGCCACCGCGCCGGCTCGTGCTGCGGGCCGGTCTCTGGCCGGCCGGCGAGGCGATCGTGACCTTCACCCTGGAACCCGTTGGCGAGGGCGCCACCCGGGTCCGCATCGGCGAGGACTTCGCCGCCGGCCCGCTGCGCTGGGTCCAGAACAAGCTCAACGACCTGGTGCTGCACCTGCGTAACCGCGAGACGCTCAGGCGACTGTCCGACATCGCGACCCGGCAGAAGGGGTCGCAGTGACGCCAGAGCGGCGCGAGCGCCGGCCTGGCGCTGGCCCGCACCGCAGTGGCCCGCCGCCGGCGCTGAACGGCAGCGCCCGCACCCTGCGACACAATGCCCGTACGCAGCGGAGCAACGCCGTCCGCAACGCCCGGAAGGGGAGCCTTTTGAACCTCGATGTGGCAACTGGCTACCCTCTCAGGTAGCCCTGTCCGCAAACCGAGGATGTCCGACATGATCGAGCCCGTGCAGCTCCCGTCACCGTGGCGGGACGCGCGCCTGACCGTCGTGGTGCCCACCTACAACGAGGCGGGCAACCTCCCGGCGTTGGTCGAGCGGCTGCTCGCGCTGCCGCTGCCGGGGCTACGCATCCTCGTCGCCGACGACAACTCCCCCGACGGCACCGGTGAGGTGGCCGACAAGTTGGCCATCGAGCACCCGGATCGAATCGAGGTGGTGCACCGGGCCGGCAAGGAGGGCCTGGGCCGGGCATACGTGGACGGGATGGGGCGGGCGCTGGAGAGCGGCGCCGAGTACGTGGCACAGATGGACGCCGACCTGTCCCACCCGCCGGAGGCGCTGCCGGGGATGCTGGGCGCGCTGCTCTCCACCCAGGCCGGCGTGGTGATCGGCTCCCGCTACGTGCCCGGTGGCGAGCTGGACGAGAACTGGCCGCTGTACCGCCGGGCCCTCAGCGGCTGGGCGAACCTCTACGTGCACACCCTGCTGCGGGTGCGGATCCGGGACCTGACCGCCGGCTTCAAGATCTGGCAGGCCGACGCGCTGCGGGACATCGGCCTGGAGCGGGTGCAGTCCAACGGCTACAGCTTCCAGGTGGAGATGCACTACCTGGCCACCAAGCTGGGGCACACCATCCTGGAGGTGCCGATCCGTTTCGAGGAGCGGCGCGACGGTGAGTCCAAGATGACCACCGCGACCAAGGTGGAGAGCGCGCTGATGCCGTTTCGCCTGCGCAGCAAGCACCGCAACATCACCCGCTGACCCGCTGACCCGCGCATCCCGCCTGCGCGTCTGACGGAGGCGGGATGCCGGGTCGGGCGGGCGCTCAGTCCGGGTAGACGGCGCGGTGCGCGGCACCGATGGCGGCGGCGTAGGCGCGGCCGGTGAGCGCGCGGTCCCGGGCCAACGCCGCGCGGGCCGCGTTCGCGCCGGGCGCGCCGTGCACCCCGCCGCCGGGATGCGCCGACGCGCTGGCCAGGAAGAGGCGGTCCACCGGGGTGTCCGCCCGGCCCAAGCCGGGGATCGGGCGCAGGAACAGCTGCTGGTACGCGGCGGCGGTGCCACCGCCGAGCGTGCCGCCGACCAGGCTCGGGTTGCCCTTCTCCAGGTCGGCCGGCCCGGCCACGTGCCGGCCGACGATGAGCTGCCGGAAACCCGGGGCCGCCGCCTCCAGCACGTCCTCCATCCGCTGGACGTGCCCGGCGACGTCCTCGGCCCGCCAGTCCCGGCGGAACGGCAGGTGGGTGTACGACCAGAGCGACTCGGTGCCCGGTGGGGAGTGGCTCGGGTCGGCCACCGACATCTGCCCGAGCAGCAGGAACGGGTCGCGCGGCAGCTCACCGCGGGCCAGTTCACCGGCGTAGCGGGTCAGCCCGTTGAGGTCGGCGCCGAGGTGCACGGTGCCGGCGCCAACGAGCTGCCGGTTCGTCCACGGCACCGGCGCGGAGAGCGCCCAGTCCACCTTCAGCGTCGAACCGTCCCACCGGAAGTGCGCCAGGTCCTCCACCAACCGCGACGGCAGCACCGCCGCGCCGACCAGGTCAAGGTAGAGCGCTGGCGCCGGCACGTCGGCGAGTACGGCCCGACGGGCCCGCCACAGCGCGCCACCCGCGGTACGCACTCCCATCGCCCTGCCCCGGGCGGTGAGCACCCGGTCGACCCGGGCGCCGTAGAGGATCCGCCCGCCGCGCTCCTGTAGCCGGGCCACCAGCGTGTTGGTGATCTGCTGTGCGCCGCCGTCGGGCACCGGCCAGCCGACCTGCTGGCCGAGCATGGCCAGCAGCCACCCGTACACCCCGGAGCCGGCGTCCTCCGGGGACAGGTCGGTGTGCAGGGCGCAGCCGGCCAACAGCGCCGGCCCGCCGGGGCCGTCGAAGAGTTCGTCGCCGAGCTTGCGGACCGGCACCACCAGCCGCCGGGCCAGCCGCAGCGCGCCGGCGATCCGCAGCTGGCGCAGCAGGCCGAGCCCACCCCGCACGGGCGGGAACGGCGTGGTGATGGTCTCCAGCATCGGCTCGGCCACCTGGAGCCAGTCGGTGTACGCGTTGAGCCAGCGCTTGCCGTCGCCGGGGGCGAACTGCTCCAGGGAGGCGGCGGTGACGTCCGCGTCCCGGTTGATCACCGCGGCCCGGCCGTCCGGCAGCAGGTGCGCAAGGACGTCCGGCGAGTGCCGCCAGGACAGCCCGTACCGGTCCAGGTCGAGCCCGCGCAGCACCGGCGAGGCGTACCCGAGGGGGTAGAACGAGCTGTAGAGGTCGCTGAGGTAGCCGGGCGCGGTCACTTCGGCGGAGCGGACCGCCCCGCCGGGCACCGCAGTCGCCTCGAGCACCACCACGTCCCACCCGGCGTCCGCCAGCAGGTTGGCCGCGACCAGGCCGTTGTGGCCGGCCCCGACGACGACGGCGTCCGCGCTCTCCGCGCCGGTGGTGGTCATCCGATCCGCCTACCCGACGTGCAACCGGGCGAAACGCGTTTGTCCCGTCGAGGCCGGGGCATCCAGCGCCGCATGTACACGGTTACGCAGCTGGTGGGCGGGGTGTGGGGCGCGGGTGGTGCGGGCGGCGAACTGGTCGTCCATGATCCGGCGGATGGTTCGCCGGTCAGCAAGGCGCCGGTGGCCACGGCCGACGAGGTCGGCAAGGCGGTGGGGGCGGCGCGCGACGCGGCCGCGGAGTGGGCGGCGACCGGGCCGGCCGCACGGGCGGCGGCGCTGCACCGGGCCGCCGACGCGGTGGCGGCGGTCACCGAGGAGCTGGCGGCGGCGGTCACCGCGGAGATGGGCAAGCCGCTGGCGGATGCCCGTGGCGGCGTCGAGGCGGGCGTCAGCACCCTGCGACAGTACGCGGAGCTGGCCCCACTGCGGGGCGGGCGGACGCTGCACGGCGAATCGGACGCGCTGGACTTCATGACCCCGCAGCCGCGCGGGGTGGTGGCCGCGATCACCCCCTGGAACGACCCGGTGGCGGTCTCCTGCGGGCTGCTCGGCGCGGCCCTGGTCACCGGCAACGTGGTGCTCTTCAAGCCCAGCGAACGCACCCCGGCGACGGGCTGGCTGCTGGCCCGCGCGCTGGACCAGGCGCTGCCGGCCGGGGTGCTGTCGTTGCTCACCGGCGGGCCGGAGGTCGGTGCGGAGCTGGCCGGCCAGGAGGTGGACGTGGTCGCGCACATCGGCTCCACCGCGACCGGGCGGGCGATCGCCGCCGCCACGGCCCGCACCGGCGCGAAGGTGCTGCTGGAGAACGGCGGCAGTGATCCGCTGGTCGTCGACGCGGGTGTCGACGCCGACTGGGCGGCCGGGCAGGCCGCGCTGGGCGCGTTCGCCAACGCGGGGCAGATCTGCGTCGCCGTCGAGCGGATCTACGTGCATCGGGAGGTGGCCGACGACTTCGTGGCGGCGCTGGTGCGGCGGGCCGACGCGCTGCGGGTCGGGCCGGGCCGGGACCCGGGCACCGAGCTGGGCCCGCTGGTCGACCGGCGGCACCGCGACCACGTGCACGGGCAGGTGACGGCGGCGGTGGCGGCCGGCGCGCGCGTGTGTGCCGGCGGGGAGCTGCCGGACGGGCCGGGGTCGTTCTACCCGGCCACCGTGGTCACCGACTGCCGGCACGACATGCCGCTGGTGCGGGAGGAGACCTTCGGGCCGGTCGCCCCGGTGGTGGTGGTCGACTCGTTCGACGAGGCGCTGCGCTGCGCGGCGGATTCCCCGTACGGGCTGGCCGCCACGGTGTTGACCGCGTCGATGAGCCACGCGCAGCGGGCCTGGCGGGAGCTACCGGTGGGCACCGTGAAGGTCAATTCAGTGTTCGGCGGCGCACCGGGCGGCGCCGCGCACCCGCGCCGGGCCAGCGGACAGGGCTTCGGGTACGGCCCGGAGCTGCTGGACGAGTTCACCGCCACGAAGGCGGTGCACATCGAGGCCCCCGGCGGCGGGCACTGGTGAGCGGTACGGGCGGGCGCGGGGATGCCGCGTCCGCCCGTACCGCCTCGCTGTGCCGCCGTCGCGGGCCCGCCGCCGGCGTCGCGGCGGTCAGTCGCCGCGCGCCTTGCGGGTGGCCCGGTCGTTGGCCTTCTCGATCGCCGTGACCAGCTCCGGCTTCGTCATGCTGGACCGGCCGGGTACGTCCAGCTTGCGGGCCACCGACATCAGGTGGTCCTTGCTGGCGTTGGCGTCCACCCCACCCGCGGTGGGTGCCCGCCGTTCCGGCCCGCCGCCGGCGGCCTGGCGGTCGCTCGGGCCCTTGCGGCCCTTTGGCTCCCAGTGGTCGCCGACCTTCTCGAACTCGTGCTTGACCGCGGCGAAGGCGGTGCGGTGCGACCGCTCCCCCTCGCCGTAGGTCTCCACCGCCGAGTCGTGCGTCTTCTCCCAGGTGCGCTGCGCCTTATCCGGGGAGCGTCGCAGCGTGCTGGGCAAGTCCTCGCGCCCGGGCATCTCGTCCTCCTCCGTGTCGACAGGGTCACTGTGACCGTTCCCCGGTGACCGGGCGGCAAACCCTGCGCGGCGGGCGCCGCGTTTGTCGATTTCCCGGTGTGGGTACCGGCCGGGCCAGGCCCGACCGGATGACCGGTCATCCGACGGCCGGGGCACAGGGAGCGGGCATGACGACCATGGAGCCCGGTACGGCACTCGGCGGCGCACAGGGCACGCCACTGCCCCGGCGGATGCGGCAGCTCAACTGGCGGACCTGGCGTGGGGTGCTGGTCCGCAGCGTCCGCAACTTCGTCACCGACAACTGCTCGGACTGGGCCGCCGCGCTGACCTACTACGGGGTGCTGGCGCTCTTTCCGTCCACCATCATGGTGGTCGCGCTGGTCGGCCTGGTCTCCAACGGCGAGCAGACCGTGGACACGGTGGTCGAGTTGGCCACCCAGATGGGCGCCGGGTCGGTGGTGGCCGACGACAGCATGGTCGAGGTCATCCGGGCGGTGGTGGTCCAGGAGAGCTCGGCGAAGGCGCTGCTCAGCTTCGGTCTGCTCGGCGCGCTCTGGTCGGCGTCGGGCTTCATCGGCGCGTTCACCCGGGCCTCCAACGCCGTCTACGGGGTGCAGGAGGGGCGGCCGGTGTGGAAGCTGCGCCCGTTGCAGATCGGTCTGGCCGCCGTCTCGCTGGTGCTGCTGGCGGTCGTCGCCCTCGGGCTAATCGTCAGCGGTCCGGTGACCGACGCGGTCGGCGACCTGATCAACGCGGGCGGGCTGGCCCGCACGGTGTGGAGCGTGGCCAAGTGGCCGGTGCTCGCCCTGATCATGATGGTGTTGCTGTCACTGCTGTTCTGGATCGCGCCGAACGTTCAGCAGCCCCGGTTCCGCTGGCTCACGCCGGGTGGCGCGGTGGCGCTGGTCGCCTGGGCGGTGGCCTCCTTCGGCTTCGGCCTGTACGTGGCCAACTTCGGCTCGTACGACGCCACCTACGGCAGCCTCGGGGCGATCATCGCGTTCCTGGTCTGGCTTTACCTGTCCAACTCGGCGCTGATGCTGGGGGTGCAGATCAACGCCGAGGTGCAGCGTGGCCGGCAGTTGCAGGCCGGCGACCCCGACCCGGAGGAGCCGGTGCTCCCTCCCCGCCAGCCGGCGGACTCCTGACCACCGGTTCGGGGCCGGGTGTCCGTTCCTGGGCCGGTCCGAGGGCCGGTTCGTGACCAGGTGCCGGTTTACCTGGCGGGGTGCCGGGTAGCGCAGAAGGCATGGAGCGTGGCAACAGCAAGCACGGACCGAGGATCGACGATCAGATGAGCCAGGAGGTCAGCGGCCTCGTACAGGGGCCGGGGACCGGTGGCTCTCGCGTCGACGAGTCGCGGGTGCCGGAGCCGGCCGGCGAGGACCAGCCGGAGACGACCACCGCCCCGGCCGGTGATCTGCGCACCGGCGCGCCCAACGGCATGAGCTCGCAGGACGTCGAGCAGCGCAGTCGGCTCGGACGGTTCATCACGATGAGCGCCCTGCCCGGCGACCGCGCGGCGCTGGTCGCCAACGCGCGGGACAACGATGCGCCGGACGACATCGTGGCGGCGCTGGAACGGCTGCCCGAGGGCACCCGGTACCAGACGATCTCCGAGGTGTGGGCCGCGCTCGGCAACAAGAACGAGACAACCCGCTGGTGACCGGATCGTCCCCCGATCCGGACGACAACCGGCGATCGAAGGAGGTTTCCTGATGAGTGGCGTGACCGAACATGTCGATGTTTCCGTGCCCGTGCGCACCGCGTACGACCAGTGGACGCAGTTCGAGGAGTTCCCCGAGTTCATGGAGGGCGTCCGGGAGGTCCGGCAGCTCTCCGAGACGATGACCCACTGGACGGTGGACATCGCCGGGGTGAAGCGCGAGTTCGACGCCGAGATCACCGAGCAGCTCCCCGACGAGCGGGTCGCCTGGCGCTCCACCGGCGGCACCGAGCAGGCCGGCGTGGTGACCTTCCACCGGCTGGACCAGGACAAGACCCGGATCACCCTCCAGCTCGAGTTCGAGCCGCACGGGGTGATCGAGCAGGCCGGTGACAAGCTCGGCATCGTGGACCGGCGTGCCAAGGGTGACCTGGAGCGGTTCAAGACCTTCATCGAGCGGCGCGGTCAGGAGACCGGCGCCTGGCGCGGCACGGTGGACCGGCCGCAGCCCTGATCCTGAGCACCGATCCGCGATGGCCGCCGGAGTCCCCGGCGGCCATCGCCGTGTCTCGGGCCGGCCCCGGCCGGGCGGTGACCGTTTGCGATCATCGCGCCCGGGTACCGCTGTAGGCATGACCGACGACAACAGGGTGTGGCGGGACGAGGAACGACTTCCGCTGGAGGAGTTGGAACGCGCCGTGTCGGGCTCCAGCCTCGACGGGCAGGCCGACGACGTGACCGGCAACGACGCCGGCGAGGAGGCCGCGTTCGGGCATGGACCGGCGGCGGCGGACCGCGGCGGGCAGGCCGAGGGCGCCGGCCGGGAGCCCACCGACCCGGAGCGCGCCTACCGCCCGTCGACCACCGGCCGTACCGGACCGGACGTCTGACCGTCCCCGCCGACCTGACCGGTCCCGGACCGAACGGGCGTCCCGGGCTGATCCGGCCCGGGCTCGACGGGCGCGGGCCCATCGGGTCCGGGCTGTTCCGGGCCGCGCCGGCCGGCGGACCGGTGGGCGCCCAGCTCGTACAGCGCGATCAGCGCCAGCGCGAGCACCAACAGGGCCGAGCCGAGCACCTGCACAGACGTGTTGCCGATCAGCATGCCAAGCCCGGCCGGCACCAGCGCGGCACCGACACCGGCGGCGCCGATCTGGAGCCCGATGGCCCGGTCCGCGTGCGCCGCGCCGACCCGGTCGCCGGTGGTCAGGGTGAGCAGCGGGAACACCGGCGCGGCGGCGAATCCGACCACGACCAGACCGAGCACGGCCAGCGCGGCCGGCCCGGGTACGGCGATCAGCGCCGCGCCGACGGCCATCCCGGCCAGGCTGGCGCGCAGCACCAACGTGGCCCCCAGCCGCTCGGCCACCACGCCCTGCACCACCCGACCGACGAAGAGGCTGCCCCAGTACGCGGAGACGCAGCCGCCGGCCACCACGGCGCTCAGCCCGCGCCCGTCGGTCAGCAGCAGGAACGCCCACAGCCCGGCGGCCACCTCGATGGCCACGTACAGCGCGAAGGCCAGCGCCCCCGACCAGACCGCCGGCAGCCGCAGAGTCGCCAGGATCGGGACCCGGACCGCCGGCGGGGCGGACGAAGCGGGTGATGTCCCGACCGACTCGGCGGGGCCCGGGATGCCGCGCCGCCAGGCCCGCACGGTGAGCGCGAACGCGGTGGCGAGGGCGATCTGGGCGGCGGCCACGATGCCGTACCCCCACCGCCAGGACAGCCCCGCGCTCAACGCCCCGGTCATGATCAGCGGGCCGATCGCCACGCCCAGGCCGAAGAAGGCGTGCATCCAGTTCATGTGTCGCGGGCCGAAGGCCCCGGCGGCGTACGCGTTGAGCCCGGAATCGATCGCGCCAGAGCCCAGCCCGAGCACCAGCGCGCAGCCCGCCAGCACGGCCAGCCCGGGGCTCAGGGAGTACCCGGTCAGCGCCAGGCTGGCCAGCAGGGTGCTGCCGGCGAGCAACGCGCCCACGCCGACGCGGGCCAGCGTGAACCCGGCCAGCACGCTGGAGGTGAGGTAGCCGACGGTGCCCGCGGTGAGCAACAGCCCGACCGCCTCGGTCGGTACGCCGAAGTCGGCCCGGATCGAGGGCCAGCCGACGCCGAGCAGCCCGTCGGGCAGGCCGAGACTGACGAAGGCGAGGTAGGCCAGCAGGAGCAACGAGGCGCGGGGTGGCGCGGGCGCGGTGGACACGGGACCCCATCCTGCCGCAGCCGCACCCTAGCGCCACCTCCGGCCGACCGCTCGTCGCGATAAGAAGTGATGTCCGGACGGTCGAGAAAACGGACAGCTCATCCAGAATCGGCCGATCGGAGGACGGCAATCCAGCCGATGCGCGTAAGAATTTCGGGATGCATCAGGGCTCCGGAATCCTCTCCCCGCGTCAGCGCCGGCTCGCCTGGCTCGGCTTCATGCTCGCCGCGCTCCAGGCGCCCGTGTCCGCCTGGCTCGTCGCCGACGAGTCGTGGCTGTTCAGCCTCTGCGTCGCGCTCATGGTGGCCACCGTGATCATCGCCGACGACGCCGCGCGGCGGCGCCCGGCCGACGCGACCGGCGACTAGCCCTAGCCCTCGGTGCCCGGTCGGGCCTCATGCCCCGGCCGGCCCGGGCTGCGGCGGCGCTCCTTCATCTCCGCCTCGTAGAGGTGCCGCCGCCCGCCCACCAGCTCGTCACGGGCCCGCTGGTCCAACTCCTGGAACAGCGCGTGGTAGCCGTCGTCGAAGTCCTCGACGATCTGGAACGTCCACCGACCGGCGATGACGTTGCGGCCCAGCAGCTCGGTGTCGATCCGGTCGGCGATCTGTGGGTGCCCGGCGGCGCGGAACAGCTCCACCGCGTCGTCGAGCATCAGGTCGGCGTGCCCGATCAGCTGGTGCAGTGAGTAGAGGTGCCCACGGGCCCGCTCCACGCACTCCAGCGCCTCGCTGAGCTTGCCGAGCGCGGCGACGGTCTCGTCGCTCACCCCGGCCGGCCGGCGGTGCTGCTCGTCCGGCCGGTCCGCCTGCTGTCCCATCCGTGCCTCCGTGCCCTGTGCCGTCGTGTGCGGGTGGTTCTCCTGCTGCCCCGTCTGTGCCGGATCAACCCCCACGGCCAGCCCGAATCGGCCAGTGGCGTACCCGACACCCGCCGAGCGGCCGAGGTCGACCCGGTGACCGGTCGGTTAGCCTCGGTCACCATGCGTGTGCCGTTCACCCGGGTCGCCGCCCGTTCCGCCGTCGACTCGGCGCGGTCCAGCCTGGCCGCCCTCACCGTCTCCGTGGGCACCGTCGGGCTCGCCGCCGCCGCCGCGCGGCCCGGGCTGCTGGCCCTGGTCGACCAGCACGCGGCCGCCGTGCGGGACAGCCTCGACGGGGACCGCCGCCCGCTGACCACTGCGGCCCTCGCCGGCTACGCCGAGGGGGTCCGCACGGCCGCACTGGAGCACGGGTGGACGCTGCCGAGCGGCCCGGTGGACTGGAGTGAGCCGGAGTGGCTGCTCACCCGGCTGCTCGCGGTCTGCGCGCTGGCCCGCTCGCTCGACCGGGCCTGACACGCGGAGAGGGCGCCCGCGCGACACGCGGACACCCTCCCCACCGGCCGTGCCGTCCCGCTACGGGCGGTACTGCTGGGTCTCGTCGGCCGCACCGGACTGGTACGTGCCGCGCCCACCGGCCATCGTCGACTGCTCGTCGACCCGCGGCATGGCCTGGGTGCGGTCGCCCCCACGGTCAGCCATCTGCCGCTCCACGTCGCCGCGCCCGGCCGTCGTGGCCTGACGCTGCTGCTGCACCGCCCGAGCCTCCTCGGCAGCGCGGTCCAGCCAGCCGTCCCAGCGCCTCTGCATGGGCTTCACCAGGCCACCACCGACACCGACGATCAGGATGCCGGCCACCGTGGCGAGCACCGCGATCAGCACCGGCGTGGTCACCGTGGTGGCGATACCCACCTGGTTCAGCGCGGCGATCACGCCGAGCGCGATGATGAAGATCGCCGTCAGATCGGCCAGGACCTTGCCGTACGAGAGCCCGCCCAGCGCCCCGGTGACCAGATCGCGGACGGCGCTCGCGATCGCGGCCGCCACCACCACGACGATGATCGCCACGAAAGCGCGCGGCAGCCAGGCCACCACGCCGGCGATCAGGTCACTGATCGCGTTGGGTCCCCAGACCCCGAACGCGAACTGCAGCGTGAACAGCAGTACCGCGTAGTACGCCAGTCTGGCCAGAATGTCACTGGCGTCGTACTTCGTCCTCTCCAACGCTCGTTTGATGCCGCCGCGTTCGACCGCCCGATCGAAGTTCACCCGTTCCAGGGCCGCGTCCACGATTTTCAGGACCGCTCTGGCGATGAGCCAGCCGACCACGAGGATCACGATGAAGGCGACGGCCTTCGGGATGAAGAGCAGCACCGACCTCCAGGTGTCGGCGATGGCGTCACCGATGTCGGCCTGCCCGACCGCGAGGGTTTTCAGCATGATGTCCCTCCTGTCGCATGGACTCCGCCGGGCGCATACCCGGCCACCGGTACGGCAGTCCGCGCAACTCGCCGCGTTTTTTCCGACAAGTCGCCGGACAGCGACCCTGAACTGCCCGAACAGACACCGCGACGGGGCACGCCACGGCCCACGGGCATGATCGGATGCGGTCGCCGGACGGCCGGCTAGGCTGCGGACATGCCAGGAACGGTCGGGCGAGTCCCCACGCCAGCAACTCCGGTCCCGGGGGCGTCCACCGGGCACAGCGCTGCTGCCGCCGTACTCGCCCACGACTGGGCTGGCACCTCGCTCGGCCCGCCCGAGCGGTGGGACCCGGCGATCCGGGCCGTGGTCGAGCTGGTCCTCGCCTCGCCGATGCCGATGGCGCTGGCGTACGGCGACGACCTTGTCCTGCTCTACAACGACGGCTACGCCGAGCTGCTGGGCAGCAAGCACCCGACCGCCCTCGGCCGCCCGTCCGCCGAGGTGCACGCCGAGATCTGGGCGCTGCCCGGTGTCGGTGAGGTGATCGAGCGCGCCTACCGGCAGGGCGTGCCGTTCCTGGAGAAGGAGGCCACGCTCCCCATGGGCCGGGGCCGCTCCGGCGTGCCCGAGCAGGCGGTCTTCACCCGGAGCTACTCACCGGTGCACGACAGCACCGGGCAGATCGTCGGGATGCTGACGGTCGCCGCCGAGACCACCCACGTCACCGAGCAGTTGCAGAGCCTCAGCGAGGTCGCCGCCGCGCTCGCCGGCACCCTCACCCTCGATGACGTGGCCCGGGTGGCGCTGCGGTACGCGATCACCACGTTCGACGCCGACTCGGTCGCGTTCGCCGTCGACGAGGGCGGCGGCGGTTGGCGGATGGTGCGCCGGGTACGCGGCGAGCTGATGGACGAGGCCGACGAGCGGCTGCCGCCGCTCTGGCGACGTACCCCGGTGGACTGGTCGGCTCCGGTGGTGCAGGCGGCCCGCTCCGGCGCGTCGTCGTTCACCTACGACGGGCACCCGCTGCTGGAGACCGCGGTGGACCGCCACGATCAGAAGATCCGCGCGATGGCCGCGCTGCCACTGGGCACCTCGGTGGTCCACGGCGGGCTGGCGGTCGGCTACGGGGTGCCGCACACCTGGTCGGCCGCCGAGCGGGCACTGCTGGCCGCCTCGGCCGAGCTGATCGGCCAGGCGGCCGAACGGGCCCGCCGGTTCGAGACTCAGCATGGCACCGCACAGCTGCTGCAACGCAGCATGCTGCCGGAACACCTGCCGGCCCTTCCCCGGCTGCGGATCGCGGCCCGCTACGACCCGGGGGTGGACGGCAACGCGGCTGGCGGGGACTTCTACGACGCTTTCCTGCTGCCCACCGGTGGGCTCGGCGTCGTGCTGGGCGACGTGGCCGGGCACGACGTCCAGGCCGCGGCGCGGATGGGTCAGGTTCGTGCGGCGCTGCGCGCGCTGGCCCTGGCCGACCCGGCCCCGGATGCGGTGCTGACCGGGCTGGACCGGCTGGTGACCAGCCTGGGCGCGGAGGCCGGCACGCACGAACTGTTCGTCACCGTGGTGTTCGGGGTGGTCGACGCGGAGCGGCAGGAACTGACCCTGGCCAGCGCCGGCCACCCCGCGCCGCTGATCCGCCGCTGCGACCCGGACGGCCGCTCCCACGCCGAGTACGTGGACGTGCCGACCGGTCCCCCTCTGGGGCTGGGTGGCCGGCCGGCCACCACCACCGTCGCGTTCCGCCCCGGCGACACCCTGCTGCTGTTCAGTGACGGGGTGGTGGAGCGCCGTCGGCAGAGCCTCACCGCCGGCCTGGACGCCCTCGTTGATGCGATCGCCAAGGCCGGCAGCGGCGACCCTCGCGCGCTCTGCGCGGTGGCCACCGCCGCGGTGTCGGGCGGAACCGAGGACGACGTGGCGGTGCTGGCGGTCGAGCACGCGCTCAAACCGAGCCGGTCGGCGAGCATCGAGGTGCCGGCGGAACCGACCGCGCCCAGCCGGGTCCGGCACTGGATGACCGGTCAGCTCGCCGAGTGGCAGGTGCCCGAGTCGGTGATCGGCGCGGCGGTGCTGTGCACCAGCGAGTTGACCACCAACGCGCTGCTGCACGCCGGCACCGCCGCCCGGGTGGCGGTCGACCTCAGTCCTGAGCGGCTGCTGGTCTCGGTCGCCGATTCCGGCACCCGGGGCACCGTGACCCGGACCCGGACCGACACGTTGAGCAGTCGCGGGCGCGGGCTCGGCCTGATCGAGGAGCTCAGCGACGCCTGGGGCACCGACCCGACGGTCCGCGGCTCCACGGTCTGGTTCGAGATCCTCGTCCCGCCGGCCGAGGGCCTCTGAAACCGGCTGGGCGTTCCCGGGGCCTGGATGGATCAGCCGGGCACTGAGCGGGTAGGAGGACGCCCATGCGCACCGACCGACCCGCCGGGGTCCTCTTCGACGTCGACGGCACCTTGGTCGATACCACCTTCCTGCACACTGTGAGCTGGTGGGAGGCGCTCCGCCAGACCGACCAGCCGGTGCCGATGGCGACGGTGCACCGCTCGATCGGGATGGGTTCGGACAAGCTCCTGGACCACCTGCTCGGCCCGGAGCGGGACCGCGACGCCGACGGGAAGCTGCGCGACGCGCACGACACCCTGTACGCCGAGTACTGGGAGCGGCTCACGCCGCTGCCCGGGTCGGCGGACCTGCTGCGCGCATGCGCCGAGCGGGGGCTGCGGGTGGTGCTCGCCACCTCCGCCTCAGAACACGAGCTCGGCGCGCTGCGCCGGGCGTTGGCCGCCGACGACGTGATCGACACGGTCACCTCGTCGGCGGACGCCCAGCAGAGCAAGCCGGCCCCGGACATCCTGGTCGCCGCGCTGGACCAGTCCGGGCTGGCCGCCGAGCGGGTGGTCTTCGTCGGCGACTCGGTCTGGGACGTCGCGGCCGCCGGCAAGCTGGACATCCCGTGCGTCGGGCTCACCTGCGGCGGGACCAGCCGGGGTGAGCTGGCCGGCGCCGGCGCGGTGGCGGTGTACGACGATCCGGCCGCGCTGCTGGCCACACTGGACGATTCGCCCGTCATCCGGCCGCACTGAGGCTCACACCGGTTCCGGTCGCTGAGAAGGCTTACACGTACGGCCTCCGGGGCATGGTGTGTCACCACCTGCCCGCAACTCGTGGGCGCGGTCGGAGGGTGGCACGGTGGAGCCGGTAGACGTTGCTTTCGCGCTGGTGGGCGTGGGCGCCCTACTCGCAGGCATCCTGCCCCGGGTGCTGGAGCAACGCCCGCTGTCCATGCCGATCGCGTTCCTCGCCCTCGGCATGCTGGTCTTCGTCCTGCCGGTGGGGCTGCCGACCCCGGATCCGCTGGCCCATCCGGTGCTGACCACCCACCTGACCGAGATCGGGGTGATCGTCGCCCTGATGGGCGCCGGGCTCAAGATCGACCGGCCGTTGAGCTGGGCTCGGTGGTCGTCCACCTGGCGGTTGCTGGTCATCGCGATGCCGTTGTGCATCGCGGCGGTGGCGCTGCTCGGCTGGTGGTGGGCGGGGCTGGTGCCGGCCGCCGCGCTGCTGCTGGGCGCCGCCCTGGCACCGACCGATCCGGTGCTCGCCGCCGACGTGCAGGTCGGCGAACCGACCGACGTGGAGGATTCCGAGGACGAGGTCCGCTTCGCGTTGACCTCCGAGGCCGGCCTCAACGACGGGTTGGCGTTCCCCTTCGTCTACGCGGCCATCGCGATCGCCTCGACCAGCCTCGCCCCGAGCGACTGGCTGGTCGACTGGTTGACCGTCGACGTGCTCTGGAAGGTGGGCGTCGGGGTCGGTGGCGGGCTGCTCATCGGCTGGCTGCTCGGCAAGCTGTTCTTCCGGGCGCCCAGCCAGCTCCGGCTGGCCCGGCACGCCGAGGGCTTCCTGGCGCTGGCCGCCACGTTCCTGGCGTACGGGCTGGTGGAGGTGGTCGGCGGGTACGGCTTCCTGGCGGTCTTCGTGGCCGCCCGCGCGATCCGGGCCGCCGAGCGGACCCACGAGTTCCACTCCGTGCTGCACGACTTCGCCGAGCAGATCGAGCGGCTGCTCACCCTGGTGCTCCTGCTGCTGCTCGGTGGCGCGATCGTGGGTGGCCTGCTCGGCCCGCTGACCTGGCCTGCGGCGGCCGTCGGGCTGGCGCTGGTGTTCCTGGTACGGCCACTGGTCGGCTGGTTGTCGCTGCGGGGCGCACCGGGCCGACCGGCCGAGCACTGGGTGATCTCGTTGTTCGGCATCCGCGGGGTGGGGTCGTTCTACTACCTCGCGTACGCCACCACGAAGGCCGACTTCCCGCAGGCGGAGCTGCTCTGGGCCACCGTCGGGCTGGTGGTGCTCGTGTCCGTGGTGGTGCACGGCATCGCGGCGACCCCGGTCATGCAGTTGCTGGACCGCGAGGGCGAGCGGACCTCCGACCCGACCGAACGGGACACATCCACCCAGCCCGTCGCCGCCGGGCACGGCTGAACGCCAGCCCCGCCGGCCGGGACCTGCGTCAGGCGAGGCGAACTGCCAGGGCGCGACCGAGGTCCCGGCCGGAGCGCCAGGCACTCTGCACGCGGGGCTTGCCGAACGCGTCGCCGGCCAGGCCGATTCCGTCGGCGTCCAGGTGGTGCGTGTTGCCGTCGGCACCGGCGGTCGGCTGCGCGTACGTCCAGCGGTGCACGAGCACGTCGGCGGCCGCCTCGGGTAGTCCCAACAGGTCCCGGACCGCCTGCTCGATCGCCGGACCGGCCCCGGTGGGCTGGGCCAGGTGTCCGGCGGCGAACTCCGGCACGGTGTGCGCGACCAGCACCGGCCCCCCGTCGCCCCGCCGGTCGCCGTCGTCGCAGACCAGCTTGAGCACCGGGTGGTCGTTGACGAACGCGCCACGGAAGTCCGGCCAGCGCCGGCTCGGGAAGCGCAGCACAGCGGCCAGCGATGGCGACCACCGCTGCGCCTGGACGGCCCGGGTGGCGTCGGCCAGGTCCGGGTCGAGCAGCAGGGCCGCCTGCGGGCCCGGCATGGCCAGGGCGACCGCCGCGCACGGGTGGCCGTCCACGACAGGCCCGGGCTCCACGGTGAGCACCAACCGGTCGACGGTCACCGGCACCGCGCCGGCCAGGTGTTCGACCAGCGATCGCAGCCCGCGCGGCGCGGCGAAGCGCATCGGTCCGGGCACGTCGTGGCGCCCGTCCCGGTCGTACGCCTGGAAGGTGTCGGTCCATTCGCGGACCAGGCCGGTAGCGCGCCACCGCTCGACCACGGCGGCGAAGCCCGGGTCGTCGGCGGTGAAGTACGCGGCGCCGATGTCGGCGGGACGGCCCTCGAAGCGTTTGCTGGCCATCCGGCCGCCGCAGACGTGCCCCCGCTCCCGGACCTGCACCGGCACTCCGGCCGCGGCCAACTCCACCGCGCAGGCCACTCCGGCGATGCCCGCGCCGACCACCACCACGCCCGACCGGTCCACGCTCATCCGGTGATCGTAGGTGCCGGTGGGGGCAGCCGGCGGGCATGAACCGGCGGTGGAGGGGTCGCGGGTCAGCGGCGGGGGAGGCTGTGCAGGGTGACCTTGGTCAGGCCGGTGGCGTGGATTTCCGCGGTTTGATAGGTGGCATGGGGCTGGGAGCGGCGGTCGGTGGGTGAGCCGGGGTTGATCAGGCGGAGGCCACCGGGGGCCTCGGTGTCCCAGGGGATGTGCGAGTGACCGAAGACGAGCAGATCGACGTCGGGGAAACGGGCCGCGCACCGCTGCTCGCGACCGGGCCGCGGGCCGGTCTCGTGCACCACGGCCATCCGCAGGCCATCGAGGTCCGCCCGCGCCACCTCCGGCAGCCGGGCGCGCAACGCCGGGCCGTCGTTGTTGCCGTACACGCCGATCAGCCGGCGCGAGCGCGCGAGCATCTCGTCGAGCAGCGACTCGTCCACCCAGTCACCGGCGTGCACCACCACGTCCGCCGCCTCGATCGCCGCCCAGAGCGGCCCGGGCAGGTCCCGCGCGCGCTTCGGTAGGTGGGTGTCCGCAGTGAGCACCAGCCGCATCCGAGCATTCTCCCCCGAGACTCGGCCGTCCACCCGAGGGCCTTGATCTCCGGTCTCAGTGCTTCATCGGGGTGAAGTGCGGCGGAGCCATGCCGCGATGGCGTAGCGCCGGGTCCCGCTCGACGTCGGTGAGCTGACCCGCGGCGTTGATCAGGCCGATGTGCGAGAACGCCTGGGGGAAGTTGCCCAACTGCTCCCCGGTCAGCGGGTCGATCTGCTCGGCGAACAGACCGAGGTCGTTGACCCGACCGGCCAACGTGCCGAACAGCTCGTGCGCCCGGTCCCGCTCGCCGCTCAGCGCCAGACAACCCACCAGCCAGAACGAGCAGATGACGAAGCCCGCCGGGTCGCCGTCCCAGCGCCGCAGCAGGCCGTCGTGGGACAGCCGCCGCTCCACCGCGCGGACCGTCGAACGCATCCGCGAGTCGTCCGCCGGCAGGAACCCCACCAGCGGCATCACCAGCACCGAGGCGTCCAGGTCGTCGGAATCGAAACTTCCGGTGTACGCCCCGAGCTGGTCGTTCCACCCCCGTTCCAGCACCGTCGCGCGCACCTCGTCGCGGGCGGCCGCCCAGCGTGCCACGTCCTGCGACCCGCCGAGCCGTTCGCCGAAGCGGACCGCCCGGTCCAGCGCGACCCAGCACTGCACCTTCGAGGAGACGTGGTGGTGTTCGATCCCGCGCTCCTCCCACATGCCCGCGTCCGGCCGCCGCCAGTCCAGTACGGCCTGGTCGGCGAGCACCCGCAGCACGTGCTGCACCTCCGGTTCCATCGGTTCCAACTTGTCGCGCATCAGCCAGGCGGCGTCCAGCGCCTCGCCGAAGATGTCGGTCTGCCGCTGCCGCCACGCGTCGTTGCCGATCAGCACCGGCGGGCTGTGGCGGTAACCGGCGAGCTGGTCCAGGCGGTGCTCGGTGAGGTCCCGCTCCCCCTGCACCCCGTACATGATCGGCACCGGCTCCTCGCCGATCCGGCCCATCGCCCGACTCACCCAGGAGAACTGCCGCTGCACCTCGTCGAAGCAGGCTGACCGCCACAGCGCCCGCAGGGTGAGGCTGAAGTCGCGCACCCAGACGTAGCGGTAGTCGTAGTTCCGGGTTCCGCCCAGCTTCTCCGGCAGCGAGGTGGTCGCCGCGGCCACCACCGCCCCGCTCGGCCGGTACGTCATGCCCTGCACCACCAGCGCGCTGCGCCGCACCTGCTCTGGGTAACACCCCTGGTAGGGGTGCTCCCGGGTCCAGGACCGCCACCCGGCGACGGTGTCGGCGATCGTCCGATCGGCGTCCGGCACCTCCGGCGGCGGGGCGTCGTAGGTCGGGGCGTACCCGAGGGTGAAGTTGTGCACCGAGCCGGCGCGGGCGGTGAACGTCGTGGTGGCCTCACCCTCGCCACAGTCGAGCCGCATGGTGCCGCGCAGGGTGAGCCGGGCGGCCCCGGCGGTGGCCTCCAGCGTGCCGTCCCGCTCGATGAGGAACGCGGTGGTCCGCCCGTACTCGAAGCGGGGCCGGTAGTGCATCCGCATCGGGACCTCGCCGGAGAGGCTCTGCACGCTGCGCACCAGCACCTGCGGCGAGCGCAGCCCGATGTCGTGACCCCGGGCGCCGGGCTCGAAGGCGAGCGCGTCGGTCAGCGCCACCTCCCCCTGCCCGGTACGGAAGACGGTCCGCAGCACCAGGGTGTCGTCGAGGTAGCAGCGGTCGACGGTGTAGTCGCCCTCCGGTCGGATCGACCAGTGCCCGGCGCCGTCGTCGAGCAGCCGCCCGAACACCGACGGCGCGTCGAACCGGCCCGGGCACCACCAGTTCACCGATCCGGAGCGGTCCACCAGCGCCGCGCTGCGGCCGTCGGCGAGGAAGCCGTGGTCGCTGATCTGTCCGCTCTGCACCTGGCTACCTACCCGGGGCGTCCGGGCGCATTCCTGCCAGACGCGACGGCATCAACGGCGGTAGCTGGCGTTATCGGGCTGCGCAGGCGGGAACCCGGAGGGTTGACGAGGGAGGATGCTCATGACGTCAGCTTCAGGGCCGGCCGCCGCCTGGCGGTCCGCCAACCAGGGCGACCTGCTTCCGTCCGGGCCGGCAGGCCGTCTGTCGGCGCCGGCCGGTGACGGGCACGGGCCGGAAACCGGCCCGCCGACGGTGACTATCGGCTCATACCCGGACTATCCGTCCGCCCAGCGCGTGGTCGACTATCTCGCCGACAACCGCTTCCCGGTAGAGAACACTGCCATCGTCGGCACCAACCTCACGCTGGTGGAGACGGTGCTCGGCCGGATGACCACCGGACGCGCCGCCCTGCTCGGGGCCGGCACCGGCGCCTGGTTCGGGCTCTTCATCGGCCTGTTGTTCGGCATCTTCACCGTCGGAAACTGGCTGGCGGTGATTCTCGTCGGGCTGGTCATCGGCGCGATCTGGGGTGCCGTGTTCGGCGCGGTCGCGCACGCGATGACCGGCGGGCAGCGGGACTTCACCTCGGCCAGCTCGCTACGCGCCGGCCAGTACGCGGTGACCGTCGACGCGCAGCTCGCCGACCCGGCACGGCAGTTGCTGGGCCGGGTGAACATGCCAAGCTCGGCCACGAACGCCGGCTGAGCCACCGGTCGACCGGCCGTCCCGGCAGCACGCCGGGGCGGCCGTCAGCCGTGGTACGCCAGCTCGCCGGCCCGCAGGGGCACGTCGACCCGGTTCTCCGGCGGGGCGAGCGGGCAGGCCCAGCGCTCGTCGTACGCGCAGCTCGGGTTGTAGAGGTAGTTGGCGTCGAGCCGCACCCGGTCGCCGGGCAGCAGCTCGACGCCCCGGCCGAAGGTGCCCTTCACCGTGTCGGTGAGGTACCTGCCACCGCCGTAGGTCTCCTGCCCGCAGGTGCCGTCGCGCAGCGGCACGAACAGCCCTCCCCCGTACGCCTCGATCCACCACAGGGTCAGCGGCCCCCAGGGCGTCTCGGCAACCGCCACCCGCCGGTACGCCACGACCCCGTCCGGGCCGCCGGTGTCCACCCGCAGCTCACCGCTGGCCGGCCGCAGCGGCACCTCCACCACGGCTTCGGGGTTGGCCGGGAAGTAGCGCACCCCGGTGAAGCCGGGCCGCTCCGCGGGCGGGATCGGGCTCTGCGGGTGAGTCGCGAAGAGGTTGTCGCGGCCGGCGCGGAAGCCGGTCAGGTCGACGTCGGACAGGTACAGCCGGGCTACCCGCTCCCGCCAGTCGGCCAGCTCCAGATCATCCACACGTCGAGCCTAGGCCGTTGCCGTCCGTCACCGAGCGGTCTCCGGATCGGCGCTCTGGGCGGGCGGCCAGTTGCTGAGGACGGCGTCGAGGGCGTCCAGGGTGCGGGACCACGAGTCGTCCGTCGTACGCGCCGTGTGGCGGAAACCGCCGGTCCTCTCCAGGCTCACGAAGCCGTGGAACGTGCTGTGCATCATCCGTACCGCATCGGTCTGGTCGGGCTCGGGCAGCCGGTAGCCGCGCAGGATCGCCCGCGTCATCTCCGCGTGCCGGACGCCGGCGCTCGCGGCCGCCGTCTCCGGGTCGAGGTCGATCTGCATCGCGGCGTACCGACCCGGGTGCTGCTTCGCGTAGCCCCGGTAGGCGTTGGCGAAGGCCACCAGCGCGTCCTTGCCCGCGCGACCGGCCAGCGCGGCGCCGACCCGGTCGGCGAGCTCCGCGAGCGCCAGCAGCGCCACCCTGACCCGCAGGTCCTGCCCGTTCCTGATGTGGAAGTACAGGCTCGCGTCCTTGACGCCGAAATGTCGGGCGAGCGCCGCGACGGTCACGTTCTCCATGCCCGCCTCGTCGGCCAACTCCGCCGCGGCCAGGGTCAGGCGTTCGGCGGTCACCCCCGCACGTGCCATGCAGCACACTCCAAACCTAGTCACCTTAATCGTTTGCCTAGGATGGCTAGGCTACTACCTATGCTAGCGATAACCGAGCCCGCCATCCGCTCGTCTTTCGTCAACTGCACCCAGGGCGAGACGAAGCGGCTGGCCGTACCGAACGATCTCGCCCTACGCCCCTGGCACGATCTTGACTTCCTCGGGTGGCGGGACCCCGCCGCGGCCCAGCGGGCCTACCTGGTCGCCGAGTCCGACAGCGGGCTGGTCGGGGTGGCGTTACGGGTGGCCGCGCAGACCACCCGTGTCCGGCGCAGCATGTGCTCGCTGTGCCTGACCACCCACACCGGGGACGGCGTCTCGCTGATGACGGCCCGCAAGGCCGGGCGGGACGGGCGCCAGGGCAACTCCGTGGGCGTCTACATCTGCTCCGACCTGGCCTGCTCGCTCTACCTGCGCGGGAAGAAGGCCGGCGGGCGACGCCTGCACGAGACCATCACCCTGGACGAGAAGATCGAGCGAACGACGACCACCCTCGCCGCCTTCCTGCGCAAGGTGGTCGAGTGACGGCCGGCCCGCGAGTCGCTCAGCGGTCGGTGGCCAGCCGGGCGTGCAGGTGCTCGTCGTGGCGGCGGCCATCGCCGTACCGGTACGACTCGCGCAGCGTCCCCTCGGCGGGATAGCCGGCCCGGTCGGCGACCCGGCAGGAGGCCGCGTTGGCCACCGCGTGGCACAGCTCCACCCGGTGCAGTCCGACCTCGGTGAATGCCCAGTCGGTGAGCCGGACGACGGCGCGTACCGCCACCCCGCGCCCGCGCGCCGCCGGCACCGTCCAGTACCCGATGGACGCGTCGCCGTGGTGGATGTGGTGCAGCGACACCGAGCCCAGCAGCACGCCACCGGCCCCGGCGGTCACCGCCATCGAGGCGTGGTCGCCGGCGGACCAGTCGGCCCGGCGGCGCACCCAGAGCAGGGCGCTCTCGTCGTCGATCGGTCCGCCACCCTGCGGGTTCCACTGGGCGATGGCCGGGTCGCGTAGGGCGTCGCGTACCGCCGGGGCGTCCGTCTCCCGCCAGGGACGCAGCAACAGGTCGGCGGCGGTGAGCTGCACGTGTTCCACGACGCCGGAGTCTGGCACATCGCGGCGCGGCTCCGCCGCGGGATTCCCGCCGGATTCCTTCAAAGCTGCACGAGCCGCTCCGGTAGACCGCCAGGACGTGACCCACACGACTATTCAAGGCACTAGTTAAGTTTTTAAAGAGTGCTACCGTCATGGACGTGACCGAGAACCTGGACAGTGCCCGATCGGCCGCCTGGCGCGCCTACATCGAGGCAAGCCAGCGCCTCTACACCCAGCTGGAAGAGGACCTGCGCGCCGACAGCGACCTCAGCTTCGCCGACTACCACGTGCTGGTCCTGCTCTCCGAGGTGCCGGGGCAGCGGCTGCGGATGGGCGAGCTGGCTGGCCGACTGGTCTTCTCGCCCAGCCGACTGACGTACCAGATCTCCTCGATGCAACGCCGCGGCCTGGTCAGCAAGGAGTCCTGCCCGGACGACCGACGGGGCAGCGAGGCGGTGCTCACCGCCGCCGGGCTGCTCGCCCTGCGGGAAGCCGCACCCCACCATCTGGCGTCGGTGCGTACCCACCTGATGGACGACCTCGACGACGCCGAGGTCGCCTGCCTCACCCGGGTCTTCGACCGGCTCGGCGCCCGCCTACGGGCGGCCCGGGCGACCTCGACCACCCACGCCACGAACTAGGAGCCTTCGATGCCCGCGATCACCGTTGACAACGTTCTCGTCCTGCCGCGCCTGCCTCAGCTCGACGAGTCCACCAAGATCCGCCCGGTCCGCAAGGTGACCACCGCGCCCAGCGGCTTCGAGGGTGAGGGCTTCCCGGTCCGCCGGGCCTTCGCCGGGGTGCCGACCAGCGACCTCGACCCGTTCATCCACCTCGACCAGATGGGTGAGGTGGACTACGCGCCGGGCGAGCCCAAGGGCACCCCGTGGCACCCGCACCGCGGCTTCGAGACCGTCACGTACATCATCGACGGCGTCTTCGACCACCAGGACTCGCAGGGTGGCGGCGGCACCATCACCGACGGGGACACCCAGTGGATGACGGCCGGCAGCGGCCTGCTGCACATCGAGGCCCCGCCGGAGCACCTGGTGATGAGCGGTGGGCTCTTCCACGGCACCCAGCTCTGGGTCAACCTGCCCCGCTCCGCCAAGATGAACCCGCCCCGCTACCAGGACATCCGGGGGCGGGAGTCGGCGCTGCTCACCACGCCGGACGGCGGCGCGCTGATCCGGGTCATCGCCGGTGAGGTGGCTGGGCACCGCGGCCCGGGTTCCACCTTCACCCCGATCACCATCACCCACGTGACCGTGCAGCCGGGGGCGCAGGTTGACCTGCCCTGGCAGCCGGAGTTCAACGCCCTGGTGTACGTCCTCGGCGGGCGCGGCACCGTCGGCACCGACCGACGGCCGGTGCGTACCGGCCAGCTCGCGGTGCACGGTCCGGGCGACGCGCTGCGCTTCAGCGCGGACACCACGCAGGACAGCAACACCCCGGCGCTGGACCTCTACATCATGGGTGGTCAGCCGATCCGGGAGCCGGTGGCACAGTACGGCCCGTTCGTGATGAACACCCGGGACGAGCTGATCCAGGCGTTCGAGGACTTCCAGGCCGGCCGGCTCGGCGTGATTCCCACCGAGCGGCTGCCGCACACCGGTGGTCAGGGCGCTCGGCCCTGACCACGGTCGACCTCTGAGATCGGCGCCGGCGCCCCCGCTTCAACCCGGGGCCCGGCGCCACCTCAGGAGACCGCAAATATCCCAGCGACTCCCAGAATCACCATCACCAACACCGCTACCAGCGCCCCCCGTTCGCTCTCCACCGCCGGCTCGCGGTACTCGGTCACGGGGTTCGTCGTCTCGCGGGGCATGGTGTGGCCTCCTCGGTTGTCGCGCGTCGAACATGGCGGCGGTCAGGTCGACGGGTCCGTCGACCTGGCGTGCGGTTGCACGGCCGGGGTCCTACCGTGAGGACGTTGTCGACCTCGGGGAGGGCTGGACGTTGCCATTGCAGGACTGGTTCCTCACCGCGCAGGAACGCGCCAACCCGGTCTCTGAGTTACCCGTCTGGACCACCGGAAACCTCGCCGAGCCGTTGATTCACGGTGCGGCGTACTTTGACCGGCTGGTCGACGAGGTGGAGGCACTCACCGAGGGCGACCACCTGTTCTTCACCGACTGGCGGGGTGACCCGGACCAGCGGCTGCGCCCGGACGGCCCGACCGTGGCCCAACTCTTCGCCCAGGCCGCCCAGCGCGGGGTGGTGGTGAAGGGGCTGATCTGGCGCTCACACCTCGACGCGCTGTCCTACAGCGAGGCGGAGAACCGCGACCTCAGCGAGACGATCTCCGCGGCCGGCGGCGAGGTGCTGCTCGACCAGCGGGTCCGGCGCGGCGGCTCGCACCACCAGAAGCTGGTGGTGCTGCGGCACCCGGGTGCCCCGGAGCGGGACATCGCGTTCGCTGGCGGGATCGACCTGTGCCACAGCCGCCGTGATGACGCCGCGCACCGCGGCGACCCGCAGCCGGTGCAGATGTCTCCCCGGTACGGCCCGAACCCGCCCTGGCACGACGTGCAGCTCGCGGTGCGTGGCCCGGTGGTCGGCGCACTGGACACGGTGTTCCGGGAGCGCTGGACCGACCCGATGCCGCTGGACTCGGAGAACCCGATGGCCTACCTGCGGGACCGGCTACGCGGCGCCGACCTGCGCCCCGACCCGCTGCCCGAGCAGCCGGCCGAGCCGCCGTCCTGCGGGCCGCACCAGATCCAGGTGCTGCGCACCTACCCCGCCGTCCGGCCGCGCTACTCCTTCGCACCGGACGGCGAGCGGACCGTTGCCCGGGGCTACACCAAGGCGGTACACCGCGCGCGCCGCCTCATCTACCTGGAGGACCAGTACCTCTGGTCGACCGAGGTGGCGGACCTGTTCGCACACGCCCTGCGGGACAATCCGGAGCTGCACCTGATCGCCGTGGTGCCCCGGCACCCGGATGTGGACGGCAGGCTCGCGCTGCCACCGAACATGGTCGGCCGCGAGCAGGCGCTGTCGCTGTGCGAGCGGGCCGCGCCGGAGCGGGTGCACGTGTTCGACGTGGAGAACCACGCCGGTGACCCGGTCTACGTGCACGCGAAGGTCTGCGTGGTCGACGATCTCTGGGCCAGTGTGGGCAGCGACAACTTCAACCGCCGTTCCTGGACGCACGACAGCGAGTTGTCCTGTGCGGTGCTCGACGACACCCGTGACCCGCGGGAGCCCACCGATCCCGCCGGGCAGGGCGACGGGGCACGGGCCTTCGCCCGGGAGTTGCGGCTGCGGCTCTGGCGCGAGCACCTGGACCGCGACCCGGCCGGCGCGGACGACGCCGACCTGCTCGACCCGGCAGACGCCATCGCGACCGTCACGGCCGCCGCCGACGCGCTGCAACAGTGGTACGACGACGGCCAGGTGGGCGACCGTCCGCCCGGCCGGCTGCGCCCGCACCGCCCCGAGCGGCTGCCCTGGTACACGCGCCTGTGGGCGTTGCCGCTGTACCGGCTGGTCTACGACCCGGACGGCAGGCCGCTGCGGGCCAGGTTGGCCGGCACCTGGTGAACCTGCCGGGTCGGCTCGGGTAGGACGGCGGCGCCGTGCACGGTCAGCCCGCCCGGGTAGGCGAACGAGGAGCGCGGCGAGTAGTAGCCGAAGCCGATGGTCAGCGGGTTGGCGGGGCGGAGCGCGTACATCGGGTGCCCGGGCTGCAGGAACTCCACCGACTCGATCTCGAACGGCGCGACCGGCTCCGCCACGAACGGGTAGACCGAGCTGAGCAGTTGCCCGTCGCGGCGGGTGAAGTAGCGGTGGTGACCGCTGCTGATCACGTGGCCGGTCTCCCCCACCCGACATCGGGCCCGGATGAGCGGCGCTCCGTCGACCTCAGTCTCGGAGAGCAGGTCCTCACCGCCCACCTCGATACGCGTCCGTCCGGCGACCGTCGGGGCGCCGCGGGCGGCGGCGTACTCCCGGACCAGCCGGCTGGAGGCCACGTAGTGGGTCCACCAGCCGCCCGGGCTGAGCCCGCCGGGGGCGTCCACACCGACCAGCGAGACACCGAGGTAGGTCAGCGAGTAGGCGCCGAAGCCGGAGGTCTGCGTCTCGTCGTCGACGACGTACTGGTTGAGGAAGACCTGCCGGTCCGGGCGGGGGCGCAGCCCGGGCGGGACCAGGGCGGCGACCGCGTCCGGATCCGCCGGCAGCCAGCTGAAGTAGAGCGTGCGACTGTTCACGACGAGCTGGGGAGCGGCTGGATCGAGCACGGTGCCTCCGAACCGGGTCTGTACGGGCAACGCTACGGCCGGTCCCGCCAGCGGGACAAGGACGGATAGTCGATACATCGGCCCTGATGTCGGATTTCCTGTTGACCACTCAGGCGATCGGGGTGGCCGATCGGCCGGCTCGGGTGGGACGACCGGGGGCGCCACCTACCAGGTAAGGATCCTCACAGGCATCCGAAGATCCGCCCTATCTGCTCCCTTCGCTACTAAAAACACCTTAAGTACATCAACCTTTCGGCTAGATTTCGGGGAGACGATCAGGTTAAGGTGAGTCCCGAACGGCCCATACGAAGCTAAACCAAAGCGTCACGTCTTTTATCCGCGGACGAGGTGCAGGGAGGACCACCCATGACCGCGCCAACGATTAGCGAGCAGCCGACCACCACGGCCCGGAGCACCACGAAGCTGGACCCGCGGGCGCTCACCGACAGCGCCGCCGACCTGCTCAACGCCATGGCCGCACTGCCCGCCAACCACCCGTCGCGCCCCGCGCTGCGGGACCGGGCCATCGAGGCCTGGCTGCCGCTGGCCAACCACCTCGCCCACCGCTACAGCGGGCGCGGCGAGCCGACCGACGACCTGGCGCAGACCGCCGCGATCGGCCTGATCAAGGCGATCGACAAGTTCGACCCGTCCCGCGGCGTCGACTTCGCCGGGTACGCCATCCCCACCATCATCGGCGAGCTCAAGCGGCACTTCCGCGACCGCACTTGGGACATCCGGGTGCCCCGCCGGCTCCAGGAGCTGCGGCTGGCCATCTCCGACGCCAACAGCTCGCTGCTGCAGACCCTCGGCCGGTCGCCGACGGTCGCCGACATCGCCGCCCACCTCAAGCTCACCGAGGAAGAGGTCCTGGAGGGCCTGGAGGGCGCCCGCGCGTACAACGCGGTGTCGCTGTCCACCCCGACCGGCGACGGCGAACGGGCCACCGAGCTGGGCGACATGCTCGGCGGCGAGGACTTCCAGTTCGAGCTGGCCGAGCTGCGGGTCGCCCTCGGCCCAGCGCTGGCCACGCTCGACGAGCGGGAGCAGAAGATCCTCACCCTGCGGTTCTACGGCAACCTGACCCAGTCGCAGATCGCCGACCAGATCGGCGTTTCGCAGATGCACGTCTCCCGGCTGCTGACCCGGGCTCTGACCAAGCTGCGCGGCCAGCTCGACGGCGCGTACTAGGCGGTTCGGCGGTTGAGGGCCGGGTCGGCGGACCCGGCCCTCAACCGTCCGCACCGGTTGTCACGCGAACGTGACAACGGGTCCGCTCGGCGTCCGGCCGGGTCGCTCCCCTCGGGGCAGCGACCCGGCCGGTCCCGTCAGCGGCCGACCGGCTCCCGCCACATCGGCCAGAACGGCGTGCCGTCGGGCACCCGGAACGGCTCGCCGGCCCGGTAGCCGTGCCGCGCGTACAGGTCGCGGCTGCGAGCGCTGCTCGCCTCCAGGTAACCCGGCATCCCGTTCTCGTCCAGCCACCCGTGGTGGTGCGCCAGCAGCGCGGTCCCCAGCCCCTGCCCCTGCCGGCCCGGCTGGGTCGCCAGGAAGGCCAGGTGGTGGTGGTCAGGATGCGGGTGATTGGCCGCGAACAACTCGTCGAGATGCTGGAACCGGTCGGTCCACTCGCCGCAGGCGGCGGCGAGCCGGGCGTCGTAGTCCGTCGGCGGCGGCGCCGGCTCACCGACCGACGGGAACCAGACGGCTACCGCGGACCGGTCCGCGGTGGCGTGGACGAGGCCGTGCCGCATCGCGTGCTCGACCAGGATCTCGAAGTTCCCCGCCAGCACGGCCTCGCGCTTGCTCGCGTCGGGCACCAGCCAGTGCGTCACCTCCAAGGCGGTGAACGCCTCGGCGATCCGGCCGGCCACCAGCGCGGTGTCCTCCGGCCCGAGCCGGTCGATGGCCACGCTCACCGGGATACCTCCGCGCCGGCCGGTGCCGGCGGCTGCTCCACCGGCGGCACCGCGGCAGCGGCGCTCGCGCCGAGGCCGATCCGGGCGTACGTGTCCGGACGCCTCTTGCGCAGCACCAGCGCCCAGTTGACGCCCAGGGCGGCCGCCACCGGGTAGACGGCGGGCAGCGCCCAGCGCAGCGGGGAGTCCGGCGCGACGCCGAGCAGGTTGGCGAAGTTCGACACGGCCAGCCAGATGATCACGACGAGCGCGACGGTGGCCAGGCCGGGTGCGATGAGCCGCCGCCACAGCGTCTCGCCGCCGCCGGACCGGACGAAGTAGGCGATCACCGCCACCGAGGTGGTGGCGATCAGCAGCAGCACGCCGAAGCCACCGGTGGTGCCGACCCAGAAGAACAGCTTGATCACCGGATCCCAGCCGTTGACCGCGTACAGCAGGATGACCAGCAGGCCGAACACGCTCTGCGCCAGCGAGGCGGCCCGCGGCGCGCCGCTGCGGGGCGAGGTCTGCCCGAACACCGCCGGCAGCACCCGCTCCCGGCCGAGCGCGAACGCGTAGCGGGCCGTGGTGTTGTGGAAGGAGATCATCGCGGCCAGCACCGAGGTCAGGAAGAGTGCCTGGCCGATGGTGACCGCGGTGTCGCCGAGGTGCTCCCCGGCCAGGTTGAAGATCAGCCCGACGCTCTGCTCGCCAGCCGCGGCGACGATCTGGTCCGGACCGACGGCGACCGTCATGGTCCAGGCGGAGAGCGCGTACAGCACGGCGATGATCCCCACCGAGAGGTACGTGGCCACCGGCACCGTCCGCTTCGGATCCTTGCTCTCCTCGCTGAAGACCACCGCGGACTCGAAGCCGACGAACCCGAGGATGGCCAGCACCAGCACCGCGCCGACCCCGGGCACGAAGAGGTTGTCCGGCGAGAACGCGGCGAAGCTGACCTCGCCGCCGGCCGGATTGCCGAGCTGTCCCAGGTCGAAGATCAGGATCACCACGATCTCGGCGACCAGCAGCGCCGCCAGCACCATGCCGTTGATGTCCACCCGGAGCAGGCCGAGCAGGCCGACCAGTGCCCACGCCACCAGGGCGACGATCGACCAGTGCGGGTGCCCGCCGAAGATCCGGTCGAGCACCGGCTCGGCGGCTACGCCGATGGTGCCGTAGAGCCCGACCTGCAGCGCGTTGTACGCGGTCAGCGCCACCCAGGCGGCGGCCACGCCGGCCGGTCGGCCCAGACCACGGGAAATGTAGGCGTAGAAGGCGCCGGCGTTCTCCACCCGGCGGGACATCGCGACGTAGCCCACCGAGAACAGGGCGAGCACCGCGGCGACCACCAGGAAGGCCAGCGGGATGCCGGTCACCCCGACCACGCCGTAGCCGGTGGTGACCACACCGGCCACCACGGTCAGCGGCGCGGCGGCGGAGAGCACGAAGAAGATCACCGAGGGGATGCCAAGGCGGCCTCGGGCAAGAGATTCGGAGACGTTGCTGGGTCGCTGGACTGTCGATGTCGGGGGCATACCACTACTCCGGTTGTCGAGGAGGGGGTTACCGGGGAATCAGGGGGCGCCACGCAGCACTGCGGCGCCAACGGCGGCCTCGGTGTGCCCGACGAGTTCCTTCAGGGGCGCCGGCAGCGCCGGGATGAGGACGTTCAACCGGTGGTGGGCGCGGGGTCCGGCGCTCCAGAGCACCTCTCGGGTCAGCCCGGCGGCCACGACCAGGCCGAGCAGCAGGGCGTCCGGCACGCTCGGTGGGTCCGGACGGTCCAGCAGGGCCCGCAGCCGGGTGGCTGGCCAGGCCACCGCGTTGAGGTCGATCGGCACGTAGCTGACCGAGGTGCGCAGCAGCCGGCGGCTCTCCTGGCGGCGCAGCACACCGGCCCGGGCCAGCCGCTCCCCCACCGAGGTCGTCGCGCTCTGCGCCAGGAAGCTGAGCCAGGTGCTGACCGCCTGATGCTGGGACTCGCCGATCATCTGGTCGAGCACGGTGTGCGCCAGCGCGTCGGCCGGTGGGCGTCGGTCGACGAGGGTGATCCGTCCGCTCGAGACGGTGATGTGTCCATACAGGATCAACTCACCGAGCAGCCCACCGGCCAGCCCGAGCCCGGTCGCGGCCGGATGCAGTTTGGCCTTGCCACGGCTGTCGTTGTGAGCGATCAGGAAGAACTCGTCGGCGATGAGCAACGGTCCTCCCGCACGGATGTGTCCACAGTGATCGCGACCGGGAAAGGATGCACCGACAGCTACTGCAATGCAACTCCCAGATTTGAAAGTTGCACTCCGTGCATGTGCGACCTGCGGATCTTGTCGTGACAGACTCGGACGGTGACCGCCACCCCCGCCATCCGACCCGCCGCCAGTCCGACCGTGCGCCGTCGACGAATCGCTCGGGAGCTCCGCCAGCTCCGGGAACGCGCGGGCATGACCCTCGATGTCGCCGCGCGCCAGCTCGACATGTCCAAGAGCAACCTCTCCCGGATCGAGACCGCCCAGATCGGCATCAAGCCGCGCGACGTCCGGGCGGCGCTCGCGCTCTACGAGGTGACCGGGGCGGACGCCGAGGCGCTGATCGAGATCGCCCGGGGTGCACAGCAGCGCGGCTGGTGGCAGAACTACAGCGACGTACTGCCCGAGTGGTTCGAGTTCTACGTCGGGCTGGAGGCCGAGGCGGCGGCGCTGCGCACGTACGAGGCCGAGTCGGTGCCGGGGCTGTTGCAGACCCAGGCGTACGCCCGGGAGATCTACCGGCGCACCGCCGGCGAGGACGGCGTGGAGCGCAAGGTGGCGGCTCGGCTGCACCGGCAGGAGGTGCTGCGCCGCGACAACCCGGTCCAGTTGTCGGCGGTGGTCAACGAGGCGGTGCTGTTGCGCCCGGTCGGCGGCGCCGCCGTGATGGCCGAACAGTTGGTCCACATGAGCCGGATCGCGCAGTTACCCAACGTCACAATCCAGGTACTGCCGTTCGCGGCCGGCGGGCACCCCGCGATGAGCACACCGTACGTGATCCTCAACTTCGCCGAGGCCGCCGACGCGTCCGTGGTTTACCTGGATAACCTCACGATGGGACTGGCGCTGGAGGATGCCGATCAAGTGCTCGGGTATAGCCTTCTGCACGAGGAGCTTTGCCGGATGGCGCTCGATCCGGCGGCGTCGTTGACCCGCATCGAGCAGGCTTCTCGTAACTTTGCGTGACCGCTTCTGCGGCACGCCGACGCAGACGAGGGGTATCGCGGATGACGGCGCTCGACCTGACCCGGGCGGACTGGCGCACCAGCACGCGCAGCAGTGGCAACGGCAACTGCGTGGAGGTCGCGACAGCCGACGGTCAGGTCGCCGTCCGGGACAGCAAGGACCGCTCCGGCCCGGTGCTCGCCTTCGGCCCGTCGGCCTGGCTTACCTTCCTGCGCGGCGTCGGCGAGGTGCGCCGCAACTGACCCACCCGGGCCGGTGCGAGACTTGGCCGTGCTCTCTGACGTAACCCTGGACCTGCCGGTACGCCCGGTGCTGCCGACGCTGATCGCGGCGCTCGACGCGGCCGGCGCCGGGGTCCTGGTGGCTCCGCCGGGCACCGGCAAGACCACCCTCGCGCCGCTGGCCGTGGCCGACCGGGTGACCGGCCGGGTGGTGATCGCGCAACCCCGCCGGGTGGCCGCGCGCGCCGCCGCCCGGCGGATGGCCGAACTGCTCGGCGAGCGGGTCGGCGACCGTGTCGGCTACGCGGTACGCGGCGAGCGCCGGGTCAGCCCGGCCACGCGGGTGGAGGTGGTCACCACCGGCCTGCTGGTCCGCCGGCTGCACCACGACCCTGAGCTGCCCGGCACGGGCGCGGTGCTGCTCGACGAGTGCCACGAGCGACAACTCGACGCCGACCTCGCACTGGCCTTCACGGTGGAGGCGCGGGCCACCCTCCGGCCGGACCTGTGGCTGCTGGCGATGTCCGCCACCCCGGACACCGACCGCTTCGCCGCTCTGCTCGGCGGGCCCAGCCCGGCCCCGGTCGTACGGGCCGAGTCCGCGCTGCACCCCGTGCAGCGAATCTGGGCGCCGCCGCCCCGGCCGATCGCCCCGCCCGGAGCCGGTCCGGTGGACCGGTCCCTGCTCGACCATGTGGCGGCCACCGTCCGGCGGGCGCTGCGCGAGCACGACGGCGACGTGCTGGTCTTCCTGCCCGGAGCCGGCGAGATCGCGGCGGTCACCGGCCGACTGGCCGACCTGCGGGACACTGTCGCGCTGCTCCCGCTGCACGGCCGGCAACGCGGCGCCGAGCAGGACGCCGCCCTGCGTCCGGCAGATCGACGCCGCGTGGTGCTGGCCACCGCGCTGGCCGAGACCAGCCTGACCGTGCCGGGCGTCCGGGTGGTGGTGGACGCCGGACTGTCCCGGGTGCCCCGCATCGACCTGGCCCGCGGGCTCGGCGCGCTGATCACCGTGCCGGTCTCCCGAGCCGCCGCCACCCAGCGGGCCGGCCGGGCCGGCCGCGAGGCCCCCGGGTCCGTCTACCGCTGCTGGTCCGCGGCGACCCACGAGCGACTGCCCGCCCGGCCGGAGCCGGAGATCGCCACCGCCGACCTGACCGGCTTCGCGCTGGAGCTGGCCGCCTGGGGCCGGCCGGACGGCGTCGGGCTCGCCCTGCCCGACCCGCCACCGGCTGCGGCGATGGCGGTGGCCCGGGACACGCTGACCACCCTGGGCGCGGTCGACGCGGACGGCCGGATCACCGGGCGGGGGCGGGCCATCGCCGCCACCGGCGCGCACCCGCGGCTGGCCCGGGCTCTGCTCGACGGCGCCGGACGGGTCGGCGCCGACCGGACGGCCGAGGTGGTGGCCCTGCTCTCCGAGGAGAGCGCGGCCGGCCCGGGCGACGACCTGACCGCCGGCTGGCGCCGGCTGCGGACCGGGGTCGACCCGGCCGCGACCGCCCGCTGGCGAGGCGAGGTACGCCGGCTGCGCGCCGCGCTGCCCGCCGGCTCCACACCCGAGGGCCGTGGCGACGCCGACCGGGCCGCCCGAGCGAGCGGTCCGGGAGCCGGCGGACGTGCCGGCTCAGCTGGGCTGACCGACGACCTGGCCGCCGGGCTGCTGGTCGGGCTGGCGTACCCGGAACGGCTGGCCCGGGTCCGGCGGCCGGGCGGGTCCGCGTACCTGATGACCGGTGGGACCGCCGCGGAGCTGGCGGCCGGGTCGGGGCTGACCGGGTCCGACTGGCTGGCGGTGGCCGTCGCGGACCGCACCCCCGGCGCGCCCTCGGCGCGGATCCGCCGGGCCACGCCGCTGGACGAGGCGACGGCCCGCGAGGCCGCCGGGCCGCTGCTGTCCACGCGCCGGGAGGTCGGCTGGTCCGACGGAGACGTGGTGGCCCGGGAGGTGACCCGACTGGGCGCGATCGAGCTGCAGGAGCGCCGGCTGGACCGCCCGGACCGGGCGCAGGTGGCGGAGGCGCTGCTGACCGGTCTGCGCCAGGAAGGGCTGGGACTGCTGCCCTGGACGCCAGCGGCCCGGGCCCTGCGCGAGCGGTTGGCCTTCGGCCGGCACCACCTCGGCGCCGAGTGGCCGGACGTGGGCGACGAGGCGCTGCTCGCCACCGCGCCGACCTGGCTCGGCCCGGAGTTGGCCGCCGCCCGGCGCCGCGCCGACCTGGCCCGGGTGGACGTCGCCTCGGCGCTGCGCCGGCTGCTGCCGTGGAAGCAGGCCGCCCAACTGGACGAGTTGGCACCGGAGCGGATCGATGTGCCCAGTGGTTCACGGATCCGGGTGGACTACAGCGACCCGGCAGCGCCGGTGCTGGCGGTGAAGCTCCAGGAGACGTTCGGCTGGCCCGCGGCCCCCCGCATCGGCGACGGGCGGGTGCCGGTGCTGCTGCACCTGCTCTCCCCCGCCGGGCGGCCGGTGGCGGTCACCGCCGACCTGGCGTCGTTCTGGCGCACCGGCTATCCGCAGGTCCGCGCCGAGCTGCGCGGTCGCTACCCCCGGCACCCGTGGCCAGAGGACCCGGCTACCGCGACGCCCACCCGGCGGGCCACGCCACGCCGGCGCTGAACGCCGGTTACTCCTCCTCCACGTCGGCCACCACCACGGTGACGTTGTCCGGCCCACCGGCGTGCAGCGCCAGGTCGATCAGCTTGCCAGCACAGGCGGCGCGGTCCGGGTAGCCGGTGAGCACCTCGGCGAGGGTGTCCGGACGGACCACGTTGGAGAGCCCGTCGCTGCACAGCAGCCACCGGTCGCCGACCCGGGGCACCATCGTCGCGTAGGACGGGGAGACGTCGTCGCCCTGGAGCGCCTGGGTGACCACCGCCCGGCGCGGATGGCTGCTGGCCTGGTCCGCGGTGATCACGCCCTGGTCCACCAGCATCTGGACGAAGGTGTCGTCCCTGGTGACCTGCTTGAGCACGCCCTCGCGGAACAGGTAGGCCCGGGAGTCGCCGACGTGCGCGAGGGCCAGGCAGCTGCCGGTACGGGCGAAGAGCAGGGCGGTCAACGTGGTGCCCATGCCCTGGCGCTCCGGATCCTCGGCAACCGCCTGCCGGATCCGCGCGGTGGCCACCGCGATGCCGCCCTGGAGCGCGGCCACCAGGGCGTCCTCGGGGGTCTCCACGTCGAGCGGGGCGACCGCGTCGATGGTGAGCGCGCTGGCCAGGTCACCGGCCGCCATCCCGCCCATGCCGTCGGCGACGGCGACGAGCCAGGTCCCGGCGTGCAGGGCGTCCTGGTTTCCACTGCGGATCAGCCCACGGTCGCTCGTTCCCACGGAACGCAGCTTCAGGGTCATGGGAGGCAGCCTGCCAGGCGAAGGGCGCAGTTGTCTCTAGGAGATCAGGACGACGGGGCGTGGCGCGGCCAATCTCACGTGTCCGCAACGGCGCGTCGCGGCACCCCGGACCGGCGTCGTGCTGGCCGGCCGCCCTAGTCGGGCACCGAAAGCCATCCAGTCAGATCGATTGACATGCCTCTGACGCGCTGGAAACATCGAGCCGACACCTGGGAGCGCTCCCAGCTTCCGCCGCCACCGTTTCACTTCCCGTCCCGGAAGGACTCCCCCGTGACGCCATCCCGACGCCGCCTCCTGCTGGCCGCGGCGACCACCCTGGCCCTCACCGCCGCAGGCGCCGGCCCGGCCCACGCCGACCCGCCACCGGACGCCCCCGAGCAGATCGACAACGGCGACTTCAGCGGCGGCGTGAGCCCCTGGTTCTCCTTCGGCACCGGCGCGCTCGCGGTGACCGACGGCCGGCTCTGCACCACCGTCCCCGGCGGGCTGGCCAACCCGTGGGACGCCGGCATCGGCCAGGACGGCGTGCCGCTGATCGCCGGAGCCGAATACACCCTCGGCTTCGCCGTCTCCGCCACTCCCGGCACCGCGGTCAAGGCCGTCCTGCAGCTCGGCAGTGCCCCGTACACGACGTACGCCGCCGTGGACGCCACCGCGACCGGCACCGCCCAGCGGGTCGAGCAGACCTTCACCGTCCCGAACGACAACCCCGCCGCCCAGCTGATCTTCCAGGTCGGTGGCGCCGTCGAGACGCAGACCGTCTGCCTGGACGACGTCTCGCTGCGCGGCGGCGAGCCGCCCGAGCCGTACGAGCCGGACACCGGGCCACGGGTGCGGGTCAACCAGGTCGGCTACCTGCCCGGCGGCCCGAAGAACGCCACCGTGGTCACCACGGCCACCGAACCGCTGCCGTGGCAGTTGCGCTCGGCCGGCGGCGCGGTCCTGGCCAGCGGCACCACCACCGCCCGCGGCGTGGACGACGCCTCCGGGCAGAACGTGCAGACGGCCGACTTCTCCAGCTACCGCACCCCAGGCAGCGGGCTGACGCTGACCGTGGACGGCGAGACGAGTCACCCGTTCGACATCTCCGGCACCCTGTACGACCGGCTGCGCGCCGACTCGCTCCAGTTCTTCTACGCCCAGCGCAGCGGCATCGCCATCGACGGCGACCTGATCGGCGACGAGTACGCCCGACCCGCCGGCCACCTCGGCGTGGCACCCAACCAGGGCGACACCAGCGTGCCCTGCCAACCGGGCATCTGCGACTACTCCCTGGACGTGCGCGGCGGCTGGTACGACGCCGGCGACCACGGCAAGTACGTGGTCAACGGCGGCATCGCCACCTACCAACTGCTGAACACCTTCGAGCGGACCAGAACGGCGGCCACCGCGGCCGGCGGCACCGGGTTGGCCGACGGCACACTGCGGGTACCCGAGCGCGCCAACGGCGTACCGGACATCCTCGACGAGGCCCGCTGGGAGTTGGAGTTCCTGCTGCGCATGCAGGTGCCCGCAGGCCAGCCGCTCGCCGGAATGGCGCACCACAAGATCCACGACCGGAACTGGACCGGGCTGCCGCTCGCCCCCCACGACGACCCGCAGCCCCGCGAGCTGCACCCGCCGTCGACCGCAGCCACCCTCAACCTGGCCGCCACCGCCGCCCAGTGCGCACGGCTCTACGCCCCCTACGACGCGGCGTTCTCGGGCCGCTGCGCCACCGCCGCGACGACGGCCTACGCCGCGGCCAAGGCCCATCCAGCGGTGTACGCCAGCCCCACCGACGGCACCGGCGGCGGCGCGTACGACGACTCGACCGTCACCGACGAGTTCTACTGGGCGGCGGTCGAGCTGTACCTGAGCACCGGCACGCAGACCTACCTGAGCGACCTGACCGCCTCGCCGCACCACACCGGGGACGTGTTCGGCCCGCAGGGCTTCGGCTGGCAGAGCACCGCCGCGCTCGGCCGCCTCGACCTGGCCACCGTGCCGAACGGGCTACCCGCCGCCGAGCTGACCCGGGTCCGCGCCTCGGTCACCGCCGCCGCCGACGCGTACCTCGCCGAGTTGCGCCGGCAGGCGTACGGGCTGCCGATGCCCGGGGACGCCGGCAGCTACTTCTGGGGCGCCAACAGCAACATCATCAACAACGCCGTCGTGCTGGCCACCGCCTTCGACCTGACCGGCGACGCCGACTACCGCGACGGCGCCGTGCAGGCGATGGACTACCTGCTCGGCCGCAACGCGCTGAACATCTCCTACGTCACCGGGTGGGGCGAGCACGCGGCGGAGAACCAGCACAGCCGGATCTTCGGCCATCAGCTCGACCCGAACCTGCCGAACCCACCCGCCGGCTCCCTCGCCGGTGGCGCGAACGCCGCCCTCCAGGACCCGTTCGCGGCGCAACTGCTCGCCGGCTGCGAGCCGATGTTCTGCTATGTCGACGACATCAACTCGTACGCGACCAACGAGGTGGCGATCAACTGGAACTCGGCGCTGGCCTGGATCGCCTCGTTCCTGGCCGACCAGGGTGACGCCGGCTCGGTGCCGGCCACCACCTGCGCGGTCCGCTACACCAACTACGGCGCCTGGCACGGCGGGACCGGGTTCACCGCACAGCTGACCGTGCGCAACACCGGCGCCACGGCCGTCAACGGCTGGAGCGTGCGATTCGCGTTCACCGGGGACCAGCGGGTACGCGAGGCGTGGCTGGCGAAGGTCACCCAGTCCGGCGCGACGGTGACCGCGCGCAACGAGTCGTACAACGCCCGGATCGTGCCCGGCGGCACCGTGACGTTCGGCTTCAACGCGACCACCGGCGGCGGCGCCAACCCCAACCCGGGCCTGGTCACCGTCAACGGGGCGCCCTGCACCCTCTCCTGACCCCGACTCCTGGTGGCCGTCCGCTGTGGGCGGCCACCAGCGGGGGCCTCGGGCCGCTGGCGGTCATCGTGTCTTTCGGCTGGCGCTTTCGAGCTGATGACGTGAACGACTCACCGAACACGCAAGAAACCCCGTTGGCCCTGCCCGCCCCGTGAGCCATTGTGAGGGCCGTGGATGGCGGCGAACTGACCGACGCGGAACGTCGGGTGTGGGCGGCGATGCCGGCAGGGACGCGGGCTGCGCTGGCCGGCCTGTCCGGCGCGGACCTGCGTACCCTGCTGCTGGGCGTGGCCAGGTCGAGGCGGCCGCGCGTCGCCGCCGACGTAGCGAGGTGCACATTGCCGCCGCCCATCGTGTGCTGCGGGCGCAGGACTTCGGCACCGGCGCGTCGGCGCACTTCCGGCTCTTCGCCCTGTTGTCCAGCGCCCGCGACGCGGGTTCGGGCGTCACAGAGGCCCGGCTACTGATCCGGCACCTCACCTACTGGAGGACCGTCCTCGCCGAGCTGACACCCGCAGCAGCGCCCCAGCTGCACATCACGGTCTTCGACGACCGGTTCGTCCGGGAGCGACTGGCCGACACCGTCCGACCGGCACTCGACGGGGGCGGTGCGGCTCGTGGATGAGCCGGAGCGGACGCGCGGTCGCGGCTACTACACCGGTTGTGCCCCACGGATCACCGTCCTGGGCGGCAGCCTGGAAGTCGGCGACGGCGGCCTCACCGACTGGACCGCCCGGCTGAGCGGCGACGCCAAGGAACGCTGCCTCGTCTCCTGCATGGCCACCGAACGCCGCGTTGACTACGCGGACCGCTGAGCCCGCCTGGCACAAACGCCAACACCTCCCGCGCCCGACCCACCGATGAGTACCCAGAACCGCGACCGGGCGGCTGCGCCTTCCCATGCTGCGACCGCCCGCCGCGCTGGTGCGACGCCCACCACATCCAGCGCTGGGCGTCACCGTAACGCCGGTCAGGGGCGATGTGACCGACCTCGCGTCGTTCGGGACTGCCGGCTCCGCCCAGCCTGCCTAGCGTCGGCACCATGACTGCCAACGGGGACATAACCTTCGATCTGGACACCGAGAGCGTTGAGCTGACCAAGGAGGTCCCGGCCACCCTGCCCTGCCGGCGCTGATGCGGGACATGTCGCCGCTTCCCCCGTCCGGGCGGCTGCGCACCCTCTCCCTCGCCACCCTGGCGAACTCCGTCGGCGCGGGGCTGTGGCTGACCGGCGCGGCTCTCTACCTCACCCGGGTCGTGGGACTCTCCGCTGTCCAGGTGGGCGCCGGGCTCAGCGTCGCAGGGCTGGTCGGGCTGACCGCCAGCGTGCCGCTCGGCGGGCTCGCGGACCGGCGCGACCCGCGTACGTTGCGAGCCGTCCTGCAGGTGCTCCAGGCGGCGGTTGCCGCGGCGTACCTGCTGGTCGGCTCGTTCCCGATGTTCCTGGTCGTCGCGGTGCTCGAGCTGCTGTTGACCTCTGGCAACCTAGCGGTCCGCGCCGCGCTGGTCGCCGCCGTTGCCGGCCCGCAGGGGCGGGTGCACGCCTTCGCCACGCTGCGGGCGGTGGCGAACCTGGGCATCGCGCTCGGGGCGGGGCTGGCCGGGTTCGCGCTGGCCGCCGACACGCATCTGGCGTACCAGATCCTGGTGGCAGGCAACGCGGCCAGCTATCTGGTGTCGGCGGCGCTGCTGTTGCGGCTGCCGGCCTTCCCGCCGCCCCCGCACCCCGCGACGGCCGCTGCTCTCCGCCGGGGTCGTCCGCTGCACAACGGCCGCTTCCTCGCGGTGAGCGGTGCGTCGGCGGTGCTCGCCCTCCACCAGACGGTACTCACGCTGGTGGTGCCGCTCTGGGCGGTGACCCTGGTCGCGGCGCCTCCGCCCGTCGTGTCGGCTGTGCTGCTGACCAACACGCTGCTCACAGTACTGCTGGCGGTGCGGCTGAGCCGGGGCGCGGACGCCGCAGCCCCGGCGGCCCGGAAGATGCGCCGGGCTGGCCTGGTGCTGGCCGCCGCGATGCTGCTGTACGCGGCCACCGCCACCCTGCCCACCGCTTCGGCGGTCACGCTGTTGCTGGTCGCCACCGTCGTCTACACCGTCGGCGATCTGTGGCACAGCACCGCCGGGGCCGGTCTCGCCTACGATCTCGCTCCGCCGGACGCGGTCGGCGCGTACCAGGGTGCCGATGGGATGCTCGCCGGTCTGGCCCGCGCCGTCGCCCCGGCCCTGCTGACGCTGGTGGTGCTCGACGGCGGTGTGCCCGGCTGGCTGGCCGTCGGCGGGCTCTTCGCCGTGGTGGGCCTGGCCATCCCGGCGCTGACCCGGTGGGCGTTGGCCACCCGCCCAGGGTGTAGCAGCATGGTGGGCGTGACCGACCAGCAGAGCATCATCACCATTCGCCCCGGTGGTCCCGACGACGCCGCGACCGTGCTGCGGCTGCTCGACGGCGCTACCGCCTGGCTGGCGGCGCGCGGCCGGACGGGTCAGTGGGGCACCGAGCCGGCGTCGACGGATCCACGCCGGATCGCCCAGGCCGACGGCTGGGCCTCGGGCGGCGGCCTGCACCTGGCGATGCGCGACGACCGCCCGGTCGGCGCCCTGGTGGTCGGCGCCGCCAGCGACGACGTGCCCCCGGCCACCGAGCCGGAACTCTACGTGCGGCTGTTGGTCACCGACCGGGAGCACGCCGGCCTGGGGATCGGGGCGCGGCTGCTGGAGTACGCCGCGGAACTGGCCCGGTCGCGGGGGCTGGGGCTGCTCCGGGTGGACTGCTACGGCGGCGACGATCGGGCGCTGGTCCGCTTCTATGAGCGCTGCAGCTTCACCACTACCGACTCGTTCACTGTCGCGCGACCGGGACGGGACCCGTGGCCCGGGCAGTTCCTCGTCCGTCGGCTCGGCTGAGGACTCGTCCCGACGCTGACGGCCGGGCCGCCTCCAGTCGTCGGGCCCGTCAGCCGATCTCTTCGTCGACGTAGCACCAGCGCCAGGTCTCGCCGGGCTGCACCGACTGGATCACCGGGTGGCTGGTGGACTCGAAGTGCTTCGTCGCGTGCTGGTTCGGTGACGAGTCGCAGCAGCCGACGTGCCCGCAGGTCAGGCAGGCTCGCAGGTGCACCCAGTCGGCGTCTCCGATGGCGACGCAGTCCGGGCATTCCTCGGTGGTGCCCGACTCCACGGCGCCGGCCTCGGTCAGGTGCTGACAGCTCACTTCTCGACCTCCTGCCGCAGCAACGACTCTTCCAGGTCCAGGTCACGATAGGCCCGCACCAGCACCTCCTCGGGGATCCGACCGGCGTCCCGGGCAGCCCGGAAGACGTCCCGCTCGGCGTCGATCATCTCTTGTCGAAGCCGACCGTACGCCTGGGACGGGGTCTCCCGCTCGGCGCCACCGAGGCGTTCCCAGGCCAGGTTCGTGCGGTCGTCCAGCGCCCGGCGCAGCCGGTCCACCACCGCCGCCGGTGCGTCGGCGGCCAGCGCGTCGAGGCGGTCCCGGGCGGCCCGGCTGGCCTGCTGCTGCACCCCGGCGGCCGACAGCGCGTCCTGCACCGGGTCGTCCTGCGGCAGCTTCAGCCGGCGGGCGACCAGCGGCAGCGTGGCTCCCTGGCCGACCAGGGTGACCACGATCACCGCGAAGGCCAACCAGATGAACAGCGCCCGGGGGTAGGGCGCGTCGTCGGCCAGGGTCAGCGGCAGGGCCAGCGCGGCGGCCAGGGTCACCACGCCACGCATCCCGGCCCAGCCGATGATGATCGGGAACTTCGGCGACGGGGTCTCGTCCCGGCGGCGGATCCGGGGCACCAGCCGGGCCAGGTAGGTGGCCGGGAAGAGCCAGACGAACCGGGTGAGGAAGACCGTGGCGAGCACCGCGAGGGTGATCGTGATGAGCGAGCCGATCGGCTCGTCGAGGTCCCGCAGCACCTCCCGCAGTTGGAGGCCGACCAGGAGGAACACCAGCCCTTCCAGCAGGAACCGGGCCAGTCGCCAGAACGCCCCGACCTGCAACCGGGAGGCCGCCGACAGCAACTGGGGCAGCTTGTGACCGAGTGCCAGCCCGGTGACCACCACCGCGACCACGCCGGAGGAGTGCACCGCCTCGGCGGCGAACACGACCGCGAACGGGATGATCAACGACAGCGCGTTGTCCAGCAGTGGGTCGTTGATCCGCCGGTGTAGGAAGCCGAAGACCACCGCACCGAGGGCGCCGATCAGGATGCCGCCGCCGGTGGCCCGCAGCACCTCGATGGCGACCTCGGCGGTGCCGACCGCCGAGCCGATGGTGGCCAGCGTCGCGACCCGCAGCAGCACCAGCGCGGTGGCGTCGTTGACCAGGCTCTCCCCCTCCAGGATGGTGACCACCCGACGGGGTAGGCCGACCCGCCGGGCGACCGCCGTGGCGGCCACCGCGTCCGGCGGGGCGACCACCGCGCCGAGGGCCAGGCAGATCGCGAACGGCACCTGCGGCAGCAGCAGGTGCAGCACGAGTCCGACCACGAACGCGGTGAACAGCACCAGGCCGACGGCGAGCAGCAGGATCGGCCGGATGTTGTTCTTGAACGCCGGCACCGAGGTTTCCAGCGCGGCGACGTAGAGCAGCGGCGGCAGGATGCCGACCAGCACCAGCTCCGGGTCGAGCCGGACCTGCGGGAAGCCCGGCACGAAGGAGAGCGCCAGGCCGAGTACGACCAGCAGGATCGGCGCGAGCAGGCCGAGCCGGCGGGCCAGCGCCGCGCCCAGGGTGGCGATCGCCAGGAAGACGACGACCGGAAACAGGCTCTCCATGGGTACGAGCCTAGGGGTCCGGGGGCCGGACCCCGATCAGCCGCCCGGGCGCAGCTTCGGCAGCACCTCGGCGCCGAACGCGTCGATGAACCCTCGCTGCTCCTGCCCGACGTGGTGCAGGGCGATCTGGTCGAAGCCGAGCTCCAGGTACTCCTCCAGCCAGCCGACGTGCCGGCCGAGGTCGGCCGAGACGTTCACCACCTCGGCGACCCGCTGGGCCGGTACGTCGGCCGAGACCATGTCGAAGTGCTCGGCGGTCTCCAGATCCCAGCAGACCGGCGGGGCGAAGACGTTGCTGCGCCACTGGTCGTACGCGATTGCTTCGGCCTGTGCCTGCTCCGGTGCCCAGCTGACGTGGACCTGCAGGTGCAGTGGCCCGCGCCCGCCAGCGTCCCGGTACGCGTCGATCATCTCGCGGAGGTGCGCCACCGGCGCGTTCACCGTGATCAGCCCGTCCGCCCACTCGGCGCACCAGCGGGCGGTGGCCATGCTGACCGCGGCACCGACCAGCGCCGGTGGCTCCTCGGGGCGGGTCCACAGCCGGGCGCGGTCCACCCGGACCAGGCCGTCGTGGCTGACCTCCTCGCCGGCCAGCAGCGCCCGGATCACGTCCACGCACTCGCGCAGCCGCGCCGCGCGTACGTCCTTGCGTGGCCATGGATCACCGGTGATGTGCTCGTTGCTGGCCTCACCGGTACCCAGCGCGGCCCAGAACCGGCCCGGGTACATCGCGCCGAGCGTGCCGATGGCCTGCGCGATGATCGCCGGGTGGTAGCGCTGGCCAGGGGCGTTGACCACGCCGAACGACATGCCGGTGGCCTGCAACGCGGCACCCAGCCAGGACCAGGCGAAGCCCGATTCGCCCTGCCGGACGCTCCACGGGGAGAAGTGATCCGAGCACATGGCGGCGTCGAAGCCGGCCCGCTCGGCGTGCATCACCGCCTCCAGCAGGGCACGGGGGTGGATCTGCTCATGGGACGCGTGAAACCCGAACACCGTCATGGGCGCACTTCCTACCCACGACGGCGTCCGGTTGAACCGCCCCGCTCCGGCCGCCCGGTCCGCGCCGGTTACTCGGCGTGCGCGCCGGCGCCGGCCGACGCGGCGCCCTCGCCCACCCAGACCGTCTTGGTGTTGCAGAACTCCCGCATGCCCAGCGCGGACAGCTCCCGGCCGTAGCCGGAGTTCTTCACGCCGCCGAACGGCAGCTCCGGGAAGGAGGTGGTCATCCCGTTGATGAAGACGTTGCCGGCGTCCAGGTCGGTGGCGAAGCGCTCCTGCTCGGCCGGGTCCCGGGTCCAGGCGTTCGAGCCGAGCCCGAACGCGGTGCCGTTGGCCACCTCGATCGCCTCCTCGTACGACGACACCCGGTACAGGCCGGCGACCGGGCCGAAGACCTCCTCGCTCCACATCCGCATCTGCGGCGTGAGGTCGGTGACCACCGTCGGTGGGTAGAACCAGCCGTCACCGGGCGGCAGCTCGCCGCCGCAGAGCACGGTCGCGCCGTTGTCCACGGCGTCGCGCACCTGGGCGTGCACCTCGTCGCGACCGCCCTGGCTGGCCAACGGTCCCACGTCGGTGTCCGGGTCCATCGGGTCGCCGACCCGCAGCGCCGCCATGTTCGCGGCGAACTTCTCCGCGAAGGCGTCGAACACGTCGGTGTGCACGATGAACCGCTTGGCGGCGATGCAGGACTGGCCGTTGTTCTGGCAGCGGGCGGTGGTGGCCACCTCGGCGGCCCGGTCCACGTCGGCCGAGGGCATCACCACGAACGGGTCGCTGCCACCCAGCTCCAGCACGGTCTTCTTCAGCTCCCGGCCGGCGACCTGGGCGATGGAACGGCCGGCGCGCTCGCTGCCGGTGAGCGTGGCGGCGCGTACCCGGGGGTCGCTGAGGATCCGGTCGACGGCGTCCGAACCGACCAGCACGGCGGTGAACGCCCCCTCCGGGAAGCCGGCCCGACGGAACACGTCCTCCAACAGCATCGCGGTCTGCGGCACGTTCGAGGCGTGCTTGAGCAGGCCGGTGTTGCCGGCCATCAGTGCCGGTGCGGCGAAGCGGATCACCTGCCAGAGCGGGAAGTTCCACGGCATCACCGCGAGCACCGCACCGATCGGCTGGTAGCGGATGAACGCCCGGGTCGCCTTGACCGCCGTGGCGTCGGCCGGCTCGTCGGCGAGGAACGACGGCGCCTGGTCGGCGTAGAACCGGCAGGCGGAGGCGCACTTGGTCACCTCGGCCTGCGCCGCGATGTACGTCTTGCCCATCTCCGTGGTCATGATCCGGGCGATCTCGTCCCGGTCGGCCTCCAGCAGGTCGGCCGCGGCGTTCATCCACCGGGCGCGCTGGCCGACGGTGGTCTCGCGAAGCTGCTGGTGCGCGAGGTCGGTGCGCTCGATGGCGGCGTCGAGCTGCTCGGTGGACATCGCCTCGTAGGTCTTGAGCACCTGTCCGGTGGCGGGGTTGGTGGTGGCGATGGGCATCTCGTCCTCCTGTCACTCGAACAGCGAGTGCTTGACGCCCGGCTCCTCGCGGTGGCGGGCGGCGCGGCGGCGCTGGATCACGACCAGGTCGACCACGGCGACCACGGCGAAGATCGCGCAGACCACGCCGAGCCAGGCGATGCCGGCCCAGAACGCCAACACCGCGAAGAGCGCCATGATCACCAACCCGAAGCCGGCGAGGGTGAGTCGGAGGTTGAGCGCGCTGTTCGCGTGGCCGACCGTGCCGCGGGCACGCCGGGGCTGCGATCTCGTCATGCCCTCCGACCTACCCCAGATCGCCAGCGTTAACCGGCCCCGGGCACCCCGGTCGGTCGCGCCACCGGGTGCGTCGGTGTGCTCGGTTACACCCGTTCGCCCCACGGCCCCGCCGACCGCAGGATGGACGCATGCCCATGACCCAGACCGTGCCGGTGACCGTCGCCATCGCCCGGCGCGCCGATCCGGCCCGGGCCAGCGAGATGGTGGCCTGGATGCGGGCCGGCACGGCGCTGGCCGAGGCGTTTCCCGGGTTCCTCGGCGCCGGCTGGGTGCAGAGCGGTCCGGGCTCGGCGGATTGGCACATGCTCTACCGCTTCGCCGACGCCGAGACGCTGCACCGGTGGGAGGAGTCGCCGCAACGGCGCTGGTGGCTCAGCTCGGCGCAGGGCATCGTCGAGCACACCCGGGTCGAGCGGCGCACCGGGATCGAGGGCTGGTTCGACCCGCCGCTGGAGCACTGGGTGGAACTGGTCGAGCCGATCCCGCCGGCGTCGCCGCCGAGATGGAAACAGGCGGTGACCATCTGGCTGGCGTTCTTCCCGCTGAGTCTCACCGCCACCCTGCTGACCACCCGGTTTCTCGCCGACGTGCCGCTGGCGGCCCGGGTGCTGCTGATGACGCTCTGCCTGACCCCGCTGATGACCTACCTGGTGCTGCCGCAGATCACCCGGGCGCTGCACTGGTGGCTGCACGGCCAGCCATGGCCCGCGTCGACGTGGCGGCGATCATCCAACCGTCCCGCCAGGCGCCCGGGCGGCATGCACAAAGGAGCGTGATACCTGTGAGGCATATTGATGACTCACAGGTATCACGCTCATTGGGACAGGTGGTCAGACGCGCCGTAGCACGCCCGAGGCGGCCATACCGACGCTCTGCCGCATACCCGACAGCAACTTCCCGACAAACCACGTCCTGCGCATAGAGTTACCGCGCTGTCGCTCTGTGCCGCGAAGACGGGGGATGTCATGCCTCGACGCTGGGTCGCCGCCCTGGCCTGTCTCGCGGCGCTGGTCGCGCTGGCCTGCGAGGGTGGCACCTCGGCGACACCCCGCCCGACCAAGGGCACCCCGCAGCCCGGCGGGCCGGGCGGCATCGCCGCGCTCGGCGACTCGATCAGCACCGGCTTCGCCTCCTGCCTGGTGCTCACCTCCTGCGAGCGCAACTCCTGGTCCACCGGGGACGGCCTGCGGGTGCGGAGCCACTACCGGCGGCTACTCGACCAGGACTCCGCGATTCGCGGCCGGACGTACAACCACGCCCGGCCGGGTGCCCGCGCCGACGCGCTGGAGGGCCAGGCGAAGGCAGCGGTACGCGACCGCGCCGACTACGTCACCGTGCTGATCGGCGCCAACGACGTCTGCCGGGGCGGGGTGGACGCGATGACACCGGTGGCGCAGTTCCGGGCCGACGTCGACCGGGGCCTGCGGGTGCTGCGGACCGGCCGGCCGAAGGCCCGGGTGCTGGTGGTGAGCATCCCCGACCTGAACCGGCTCTGGGAGGTCGGGCACGGCGACTCCCGGGCGGTACGCGCCTGGCGGCGGGGCGTCTGCCCGGCCCTGCTGGCCGAGGCGACCTCGACGGCGCCCGCCGACCGGGCCCGCCGGGCCGCCGTCCGGGACCGGATCGACGCGTACAACGCCCAGTTGGTGGCCGCGTGCCGGGCGTACGGCTCGCGCTGCCGGCACGACGGCGGCGCGGTGCACAAGGTCCGGTTCACGCTCGACATGTTGAACCCGCTGGACTGGTTCCATCCCAACGTCACCGGGCAGGGCCGGCTCGCCGACGTCACCTGGCGCTCCTCCGGCCTGGCCGACTGACCGGCCCCCACGCCCTCGGACGATCGCGGGGGTGCCGGTCAGGGGTGGCGGGGTTCCGGCACGGTGCTGCGCGGGCGGTAGAGAGCCCGGGAGCGCGCCGCCAACTCCTTGGTGGCCGACGAGTTGGCCCAGGTGCCGAGCACGATCGCGGCACCGGGCACGATCTTGGCGACCATCCGCTTGGCCGCCCGGACGCCGGCCATCTGGGCCAGCCGGACGCCCAGCTTCAGCATGACGTGGCCGAGCGGGCGCTGGCGCCCGCCCAGGCCGAAGAGCGCGTCGGCGCGTTCCCGGCCGGCGGCTACCCCGAGCGCCAGCCGGGCGCTCTCGGCGACCTTGTGCACCCGCTGGAGCACCAGCAGGTCGGTGGCCCGGTCGGTGTGCAGCGGGTCGACGTCGTAGGCGGCGGCGATGTGCAGCACCATCCGCGCCTGGGTCCAGGCCAGCACGCCCACGTCGAGCACGGCGCCGGGCAGCCCGGCCGCGCCGGAGACCGCACCGGAGAGGCGGGCCAGGTTGACGAACTTGCGGGCCGCCTGGTCGGCCAGGGCATCGGCCGAGACACCGGGCTGATCGGCCCGGGCCCGGCTGGCCCACTGCGCGGCCTCCGGGGCGAGCCGGCGCACCGCCTCCAGGGCGAGGTGCTCCGGGGCGTACTGCGGATCGTCACGCATCCGGTCCCAGAGCCGGGCCGGCGGGCCCTCGGGAGCGTCCGCCGGCCCGGCCGGCAGGCCGGCGGACGGTTGGGGGGTGGGTGCGGCGGGCGGGCCGCCGACGGGTGGGGTGTCGGTCACCGGGTCTCCCCAGGGGGTCGGTACGGCGGGCAGGACGGCCGGTGGAAGGGTCAGCGCCGGCGGTTGGACAGCCGGGCCGCCAACCCCTTGAGCTTCTGCTGGTTGCCGGGCTTGGCCATCTCGCGCCGGCCCCGGTCGACCAACTGCTGCCCCTTCGGCGATCTCAGAAATGCGCTGATCCGCTGCATTAGTGACATAACGTCCTCCTGTCGGTGATCCCTCTGTCATGTGTACCCCGAACCCGCAATGGATGTACCCGGGACGCGACAGGCTCAACCGCGACAGTCCACAGTGGTCGACAGGTTACCGCCCGGACGGCACGATGGCTTCGACAACCCGGGTGGCCCGCCACTCGTGCTGCTGGTAGTGCTCGGGGTACGCGGAGACCTGCACCGCCTGGGCGGCGTCGGTGAGCCGCATCTGCTGCCAGCCGGGCACCTGCTCCAGCGCGGTGAGGAACTGCCGGGTGGCGAACTCGGGGTCCATCAGCCGGCTGACCGGGCCCCAGCCGCTGCTGGAGCGCTGCTGGAAGAGCCCGACTGAGTCGTGGTCCCAGCCGATCGCCTGGTGCGGGTAGTCCTGCGACTCGGGCAGCACGCCACTGGCGTAGTTGTAGAGGTTGCTCTCCTGCATGGCGGTGGCCACCGCGATCACCAGGCCACGGCGGGCGACACCCATCTTGCGGCCGGTACGGACGATCGCCTCGGCGTTCTCCATCTGGTCCTCGTCCAGCCCGGCGACGGGCGCCGGGTCGGTCGGGAGCGCCGGCGCGGTCTTGCGGGCCTTCGGGGTGGTGTCCGGGTCGGCGGAGGTCGCGGCGGCGGAGGGGGTAGCGGAGGGGGTGCTCGAGGAGGCGACGCGCTCGAGGTCCCGGGAGGCGCGCTGCTGGTCGGCGCGCTGGAGCAGCTCCGAGCTGTTGGCGAGCGAATCGACCCGGGGCGCCCCGTCGGCGGTCTCGTGACGGACCTGCGCGACAGCGGCCAGGCCGAGGCAGCAGACCACGCCGGTGGCGAGAGCCACCTGGGCCCGGCGTCGACCGGTCAGGTCCCGGGCGTAACCCCGGAGCCGACTCGCGGCGGTTGTCCGTTCGGATGAGGTGCCATCCTCCGTACCGGTAGTGGGGCTGCTCGGGGCGTACGGGTCGTCGAGGGTTCCGTCGTCACGCATCAGCCGAGGCTAGGCAGGGGGAAACCCCGATCACGCACGGTGATCATGTGGCGCTCGCCACAGAATGGGGGTGCCCTGGTGGACGAGCGGGACGGCTCGACCCGCCCGGGGAACGAACCTCGCGTACCGGGTGAAGCTGGCGCGGCACGCAGGCCGGCACGGTCGGCGACAGGAGCGGACATCCGGCCCCGCCCAACGACATGATCGACAAACTCGGCCTTTGGGCCGAACCGCCCTCAGCCGATCGGCCCACGAGGGCCGACCTGGCGGGGTAATCAGGTGATTAGTCCAGTCCTGCCCATCAGACGGGCGACGAATTGCCCGCCGCAGGAATGCACCAGGATGGCGGGTACGTTGCCCGAACCGGGTGCCGTCCGTTGCGTCGGTATCCCGTAGGCACATTCCAGGGAGGTCCGCACCGGTGCTCGACCCACACGAGCTCTACGAGCTCACCGACGATCTGCCCGACCTCGGGCAACCGGTCCTGATCCAGGCCCTCACCGGGTTCGTGGACGCCGGCAACGCCAGCCGGCTGGCCCGCGAGCAGTTGCTCACCTCGTTGGAGAGCCGGCCGATCGCCACCTTCGACGTGGACCAACTCTTCGACTACCGCTCGCGGCGGCCGGTGATGACCTTCGTCGAGGACCACTGGGAGAGCATCGACGCGCCCAAGCTGGAGCTGCACCTGCTGCACGACGACGACGAGACCCCGTTCCTGCTGCTCACCGGCCCCGAGCCGGACCTGCAGTGGGAGCGCTTCGTGGCCGCCGTCGCCGGGCTCGCCGCCCGGCTGGACGTCCGCCTCACCGTGGGGCTCAACTCGATCCCGATGGCGGTGCCGCACACCCGACCGACCGGGGTCACCGCGCACGCCACCCGGCCCGAGCTGATCGGCGGGTACGAGCCCTGGCTGCAACGGGTCCAGGTGCCCGGCAGCGTCGGTCACCTGCTCGAGTTCCGCCTCGGCGAGCAGGGCCGCGACGCGCTCGGCTTCTCCGCCCACGTGCCGCACTATGTCGCACAGACCGAGTACCCGGCCGCCGCCGAGGTGCTGCTCACCTCGGTGTCGCGCAGCACCGGGCTGCTGCTGCCCGGCGACGGGCTGCGCTCGGCCGCCGAGGTGGTCCGGGTGGAGATCGACCGGCAGGTCGCCCAGACCGAGGACGCAGCCGCCCTGGTCCAGGCCCTGGAGGAGCAGTACGACGCGTTCTCCCGGGGACGCGGCGAGAAGAGCCTGCTCGCCCCGGACGCCGGCCCGCTGCCCACCGCCGACGAACTCGGCGCGGAGTTGGAACGGTTCCTGGCCGAACAGACCCGTCCCGGCGACACCCCGGGCAGCTGACCGGGCGTCACGGGGGCGGATGCGGCAGGCTGGGGACATGCGCCTGGCGACCTGGAACGTGAACTCGGTGAAGGCCCGGCTGCCCCGGCTGCTGGAGTGGCTGGCCGGCACCGGGCCGGACGTGGTCTGCCTGCAGGAGACCAAATGCCCGGACGGCGCCTTCCCGGTGGCCGAGGTGGGCGAGCTTGGTTACACCGTGGCCAGCCACAGCGACGGCCGGTGGAACGGCGTGGCCATCCTGTCCCGGGTCGGCCTGGCCGACGTCCGGGTCGGGTTCGCCGGTGAGCCCGGCTTTCCCGAGCCCGAGGCCCGGGCCATCTCCGCCACCTGCGACGGGGTGCGGGTCTGGTCGGTGTACGTGCCCAACGGCCGGACGCCGGACGACCCGCACTACGCGTACAAGCTGGCCTGGTTCGCGGCTCTGCGCGACGCGCTGGACGCGGAGCTGGCCGGCGGGCTGCCGCTGGCCGTCTGCGGCGACTTCAACGTCGCCCCGACCGACGCCGACGTCTGGGACCCAGCGGTCTTCACCCACTCCACGCACGTCACCCCGGCCGAGCGGGCGGCCCTCGCGGCCCTGCGCGACCTGGGGCTCAGCGACGTGGTGCCGACCCCGATGAAGGGCCCCCACCCCTTCACCTACTGGGACTACCGGGCCGGAATGTTCCACCAGAACAAGGGCATGAGAATCGACCTGGTGTACGCCTCCGCGCCGTTCACCCGCGCGGTCCGCTCGGCGTACGTGGACCGGGAGGCACGCAAGGGCAAGGGCCCCTCCGATCACGCCCCGATCGTGGTCGACGCCGATCTGGTACCCGTGGTCGAGGCGTTCTGAGCCCACCCCGGGCGGCGGCTAGGGTGGGCAGATGGCAGTCGTGAAGATCAACGCAATCGACGTCCCGGAAGGCGCGGGCGCGGAGCTGGAGAAGCGGTTCGCCGCCCGAGCCGGAACGGTGGAGAACTCCCCCGGCTTCCTCGGCTTCGAGCTGCTCCGGCCGGTGGCCGGCGAGACCCGCTACTTCGTCTACACCCGCTGGGAGACCGAGGAGGCGTACCAGGCCTGGGCCGCCGGCCCGTCCCGCGCCGCCCATGCCGCCGCCCCCGGCGAAAAGCCCCGCCCTCCGGTCGCCTCCGGCGCGACGCTGCTGGAGTTCGAGGTGGCCCTCCACGTCCCGCAGCCGTAGCTATCCCAGCCCTCTCGGGTCCGGGTCGGGGATATCGGGGTGTCCAGGCCGGCGCGATACCCCAACATCGCCGATCTCGTGTCGATCACCTCGGCGAACGGCTGAGGTCAGGGGTTCCGGGAGCTCTGCAGGGTGGCGAAGGCGATCACGTTGTCGGCGTAGCCGGTGCGGCCGCCGATGAACTGGCCTCCGCAGGTGATCAGCCGTAACACCGGCGGGCCGTCGTGGCCGTAGATCCGCTCGGCGGGCAGTTGGTCCTTCGGGAAGTGCTCGACGGTGTCGACCTTGAACACCACCACCGATTTGTCCGCCCGGGACACCTCGATCAGGTCGCCGGGCTTGAGCATGCCCAGGTCGTAGAAGACCGACGGGCCGCTCTTGGTGTCCACATGCCCGACGATCACCGCCGGGCCGGGCTCGCCGGGCGTGGGCCCGCGGTCGTACCAGCCGGTCTCGTTGTGCCGCTCCAGCGGCGGTACGGCGATCGAGCCGTCCCGGGCCTGCCCGACCGGCGCCACCGGCGCAGCGACCTTGATCGCCGGTACCGAGAGGCGCACCGGGCGGCTGGCCGACAACCCGACCGACTCGCTGCGGGGCGGCCGGTCACCGCCGGCCGGGGCCCAGTCGAGCGGGCCGACCGAGCGGCCGAGCCCCGCCCCGGTGGCGAAGACGCCAGCCAGCACCAGCACCACGGCCACCGGCAGGGACCAGGGGCTGCGGCCGGGTGCCCGGCTGCGCCGGGGCGCGACGGCGGTCGGCGGTCGGGCGGCCACCGGCGGGCGCTCGGTCACCGACGGGCGATCAGCGGGCGGGCGTGCGTCACCGGGCGGCTGCGAGGGGCGGAAGATCTCCATGGCGGGCTCAGTGGCGGACGGTACGCGGCCGACGCAGGGCCACCACGGCGAGGATCAGCCCGGCGATGGTCAGCGCCGCGCCTCCGGGCACCAGCAGCTTGCCGGTCATCCCGCCCTCGTCGGCGCCGAAGCCGGTGGCCGGCCCTCGACTGGGCTGGACCTTCTTGACCACCTGCAGCATCGTCGAGGCGGTCTCGCCGTCGCGGCACTCCAGCTTGACCCGGTAGTTGCCCGGGCGGGTGCGCTCGCGGACCATCGGGGCGGCGGTGAGCACCCCACGCTGCGGCTGCACGCCGACCGCGCCGAAGGCGTCGGAGACCACGGTGGCGCCGACCGAGTTGTCCCGGCAACTGGCCCGGATGCCGACCAGGTAGCCGGGCTGCACCGTGCTGGGGCTCACCTCGACGAAGACGTCCACCACTGGCCCCGGCTGCGGCGCACCACCCGGCGGGCCGGGCTGGGGCGTGCCGGGGGCGGGCGCGGCGAACGCGAGGGCGACAGGGCCGGCCGCGGCGGACCGGGGCACCGCGTGCGTGAGGGTGGCAGGCGCAAGGGAAGCGGACACGGCGGGCGCAAGAGGTGCGGCGTGCGCGGGAGCGGCGGCCAGCAGGGGGCCGGCGAGCATGGTCACCACCGACAGGGTCACGCCGCCGCGGGTCACTGTCACGATGCCCCCTCTCGACGCCGTGCGGCCGAGCCGAGCAGCGGACCGCCCGGTCTGCCGTACCAGATGGATCCTCTCATTCCCGGTCGCACATCACATCCGATCCGCCGACAGCGTCGCGTACGCTCGGGTCGCTGTGACCACCACCGACCATGACCCCGCCGCCCCGCCCGCGAGCCGGCCGATCCGCACCTTCCACCCCCGACGGGGCCGGATGAGCGGGCGGCAGACCGACGCGCTGGACCGCCTCTGGCCCGCCTACGGCCTGGACGTCCCGGACGGACCCGTCGATCTGGCCGACCTGTTCGGCCGCCGGGCGCCGGTGGTGTTGGAGATCGGCTCGGGCATGGGGGACAGCACCGCCGCGATGGCCGCCGCTGACCCGGATCGAGATTATCTGGCGGTCGAGGTACACACGCCGGGAATTGCGAACCTGCTCGACCTGGTGGAGCGCGGCGGCCTGAGCAACGTGCGGGTGGCCCAGGGCGACGCGTTGGACCTGGTCAGCGGCCTGCCCGAGGGTGTCCTGAACGCCGTGCACATCTTCTTCCCGGACCCGTGGCCGAAGTCCCGCCACCACAAGCGGCGGATCATCCAGCCGTCGCACGTGGCGCTGCTGCGCTCCCGGCTGACGCCGGGCGGCACGCTGCACTGCGCCACCGACTGGGCCGAGTACGCCGAGGCGATGCGGCACACCCTGGACGCGGACCCGGGGCTGGTGGACGCGTACGGCGGGTTCGCGCCACGTCCGGCGCACCGCCCGGTGACCAAGTTCGAACGGCGGGCGCTCACGGCCGGCCGGCCGGTGGCCGACCTGATCTACCGCCGACGGTGACCATCCGGGCGTCCACCGCGCCCGGACGGCGATCCAAAGGACTGCGGGTTGGCGCCCGGGGGCATGATCCAGGCACCATGGACACGTTATGACGCTCACCGCCGCGCTGCCGACAAGCGCCGACCCCGACACCCTCTTCGACGCGTTCGCCAGCTGGGCGAAGGAGCGCGGCCTCGACCTCTACCCCCATCAGGAGGAGGCGGTCATCGAGATCGTCTCCGGCGCCAACCTGATCATGAACACGCCCACCGGCTCGGGCAAGAGCCTGGTGGCGGTCGCCGCGCACTTCGCGGCGCTCGCAGACAGCCGGACGACCTTCTACACCGCCCCGATCAAGGCGCTGGTGTCGGAGAAGTTCTTCGCCCTCTGCGAGGTCTTCGGCGCCGAGAACGTCGGCATGCTGACCGGCGACGCCAGCGTCAACGCCGACGCCCCGATCATCTGCTGCACCGCAGAGATCCTGGCCAACCTGGCGCTGCGCGAGGGTGACCAGGCCGACGTCGGCCAGGTGATCATGGACGAGTTCCACTTCTACGCCGAGCCCGACCGGGGCTGGGCCTGGCAGGTGCCGATCATCGAGCTGCCGCAGGCCCAGTTCATCCTGATGTCCGCCACCCTGGGGGACACCACCCGGTTCGTCGACGACCTGACCCGGCGCACCGGGCGGCCGACCGCCGTCGTCCGCTCGGCCGAGCGGCCGGTTCCGCTGATCTTCTCGTACGCGATGACGCCGCTGCACGAGACGCTTGAAGAGCTGCTGGAGACCAAGCAGGCCCCGGTGTACGTGGTGCACTTCACCCAGGCCGCCGCGCTGGAGCGCGCCCAGGCGCTGATGAGCGTCAACGTCTGCACCCGTGCCGAGAAGGACATGATCGCGGAGGCGATCGGCGGCTTCCGGTTCACCGCCGGCTTCGGCAAGACGCTGTCCCGGCTGGTCCGGCACGGCATCGGCGTCCACCATGCCGGCATGCTGCCCAAGTACCGCCGGCTCGTCGAGACCCTCGCGCAGGCCGGCCTACTCAAGGTCATCTGCGGCACCGACACCCTCGGCGTGGGTATCAACGTGCCGATCCGCACCGTGCTGTTCACCGGCCTGTCCAAGTACGACGGGGTCCGCACCCGGCTGCTCAAGAACCGGGAGTTCCACCAGATCGCCGGGCGGGCCGGCCGGGCCGGCTACGACACCATCGGCCGGGTCGTGGTGCAGGCCCCCGAGCACGTCATCGACAACGAGAAGGCCCTCGCCAAGGCCGGCGACGACCCGAAGAAGCGGCGCAAGGTGGTCCGCAAGAAGCCGCCGGAGGGCTCGATCGGGTGGGGTCAGCCCACCTTCGACCGGCTGGTCGACGCCGAGCCCGAGCCGCTGACCTCCAGCTTCCAGGTCAGCCACTCGATGCTGCTCAACGTGATCGGCCGGCCCGGGGACGCGTTCCTCGCGATGCGGCACCTGCTCACCGACAACCACGAGGACGCCGCCGCGCGGCGCCGGCACATCCGCCGGGCGATCGCCATCTACCGCGCGCTGCGCGCCGGCGGCGTGGTCGAGGAACTGCGCGAGCCGGACGAGACCGGCCGGCGGATCCGGCTCACCGTCGACCTCCAGCTCGACTTCGCGCTCAACCAGCCGCTCTCCCCGCTGGCACTGGCCACCATCGAGCTGCTCGACGCCGAGTCCCCGTCGTACGCCCTGGACGTCCTTTCGGTGATCGAGTCGATCCTCGACGACCCCCGACAGATCCTCTCCGCCCAGCAGTTCAAGGCCCGCGGCGAGGCGGTCGCCGCGATGAAGGCCGAGGGCATCGAGTACGAGGCCCGCCTGGAGCTGCTCGACGAGGTGACCCACCCGAAGCCGCTCGCGGAGCTGCTGGAGGCCGCGTACGAGATGTACCGGCAGGGGCATCCCTGGGTCGCCGACCACCAGCTCTCCCCCAAGGCCGTGGTCCGCGACATGTACGAGCGGGCCATGACCTTCACCGAGTACGTGCAGTTCTACGGGCTGACCCGCTCGGAAGGGCTGGTGCTGCGCTACCTGGCCGACGCGTACAAGACGCTGCGGCAGACCGTGCCCGAGGACGCCAAGACCGAGGAACTGATCGACCTCATCGAGTGGCTGGGCGAGCTGGTCCGCCAGGTCGACTCCAGTCTGATCGACGAGTGGGAGCGGCTGCGCAACCCGTCCGACGTGGCCGAGGTGGCCCAGGCGCACGCCTCGCTGACCGACCGGCCACCGGCGGTGACCCGCAACGCGCGGGCGTTCCGGGTGCTGGTGCGCAACGCGCTGTTCCGCCGGGTCGAGCTGGCCGCGCTGCGCCGCTGGGACCTGCTCGCCGAGCTGGACGCCGGCGACGGCTGGGACTACGACGCGTGGGCCGACGCGTTGCGGCCGTACTTCGAGGCGTACGACTCGATCGGCGTTGGGCCGGACGCGCGCGGCCCGGCGCTGCTCATGATCGAGCAGGGCCGGGAGCGGTGGACCGTCCGACAGATCTTCGACGACCCCGACGGCGACCACGACTGGGGCATCAGCGCCGAGATCGACCTGGCCGCCTCGGACGAGATCGGCGCCGCGGCCATCCGGGTCACCGACGTCGGCCAGCTCTGACGCGTCTTTTCATGGGGGTCGCCCGGTTCGGGCGGCCCCCTTTCGCATCCTCCGACCTGGATTCTGTTCCTCGATGTCACCGATCCGGTGTCCCAACCAGTCATCACAGGTGGGAGTCCACCGGACCACGGGAGTGAACCTTGGACCAGAACCTGCGCGTCCTCTTCGACCGCGCCATGGCCGACGAGCCCGAGCCCCCGCCGGGTGACCTGGCCGACCAGGCCGTGGCGACCGGCACCAGCCTGCGGCGCCGCCGACATCGGCTGGTGGCGGCAGGTGTGGCGGGCGTGGCCACGATCGTGGCGTTGGGGGTGGTGAACGTGGCGACACCGCCGGACCGTTCGGCACCACCGACGGCGGTGCCAGCGGGGTTCGCGATGCTGTTGAACCCGGCGTGCGAGTGGCCGGCCCGGGACACCGCGACCGATGTTTCGATCTTCCTCACCGACGACGTCACCGATCAGCAGCGCAGCGCGGTGAACCGCGTGCTGGACGCAGATCCGGCGGTCCGGAGCCTGGACCACGAGACCCGCGAAGAGGCCTTCGCCAACTACCGGAAGATGTTCGAGGACGCGCCGGAGCTCGTCGCCGCCGTCAAGGCCACCCAACTGCCGGAGTCGTTCCGGATCAAGCTGACCGGTCGATCACCGTACGCGAGCCTGACGGCCCGCGTCGGTCCCATGCCCGGGGTCGACGAGATCGTCGGCAGCGACTGCCCTGCCGGCACGAACGCCTCGGCGGCCAACTGATGACAGATCCCCGGACCACCCCCCTCGCAGGATCGCCCCAGGAGCCCCGACACGGTCTGCTGGCCCGACTGGGCACGGCCCGGCGGCGCGAGCAGACCGCCCGGCAGGCGGAGTTCACCGCGTTCGTCGAGGCCACCGCGCCGAGGCTGCGACGTACCGCCTACCTGATGTGCCGCGACTGGCACCTCGCACAGGACCTGACCCAGATCACCTACGCGAAGATGTATGCGAGGTGGGGCAGGATCCGGGGCACCACGAATCTCTGGGCGTACAGCCGTCGCGTCCTGATGAACGCCGTCTTCGACCAGAAGAGGCGGCGTGGCGACTCCGAACTCGTGCTCGCCGAGCTACCCGAGGCTCCGCACCCATCAGCCGACGACACCGTGGAGCTGCACGTCGCCCTGTTGCGGGCCCTGGCCACCCTGCCCATCCGCGACCAGGCCATCGTGGTGCTCCGCCACTGGGAGGATCAGAGCGTCGAAGCCGTGGCCAGCACCCTCGACGTGTCCGTGTCGGTGGTCAAGACACAGAATGCCCGTGCCCTGAGTCGGCTGCGGGCGGTGCTGGGCGAGGGCTTCGTACGGATCTGACCGGGGGTTCGCCCGGGCGCCCGACGGCCCCCTTTGTCGCGTCTTCCGGACCCCCGTTTTCGCTGGGCGATGTCAGACCCGTCGATTAGAATGTATGTACTAATCGAGTTCCTGACCTGGGAGGACGCCCGTGACCGCGCCCGCCTCCACGCCCCTCACCCCCTACGCCACCCTGCTCGGCTTCACCCGCTACGTCGACCGCACCGGCCCCACCAAGGCGACCTTCGTTGGCGGCCTGCGCAAGCAGCGAGCCAGCCGCTCCGGCTTCAACCCGCACGGCCAGTTCGTCAAGGCACTCAAGGCCGACATCGCCTTCCACACCGGCGGCACCCACCTCACCGGCGTGGTCGACGTGGTCAAGCCGCGCTGGCGCCCGCTCTACCAGGCGCTGGTGCCCGGCGCGACCGCCTGGTTGCACTCCCTCGGCGATCCGGCCGCCGTCGACCTGGCCCAGACCCGCGACGCCCTGGCCATGCTGGGCGACCTACCCGTCAAGATCAACCCCCATTTCGGGGTACGCCACGCCGACGGCCGGGCCGAGGCCGTCCGCCTGCACTTCGACGAGACCCCGCCGAGTGAGGAGTCGGTGCTCGCCACCCTGCACCTGATGGCCCGACACATGGACGCGGTGCTGCCGCACGCCGACCCGGTCCTGGTCGACGTCCGGCGCGGCCAGGCCCACCGCATGCCCACCGACGCCAAGCCCGACCAGATCGAACGCTGGCTGGCCGGCGAAGCCGCCGCCTTCCGCGCCATCTGGTCCACCGCCGCCTAACCCGCCCATCGCCAAGAGCGTGCTCGATCCAGGATGTAGTGGCCTCCCCTCCCCGGGAGGCCACTACATCCATGTTCGGGCGCGATCATGGTGGCGGCGTGTGCCCGGCGCCGAGGCGTGGGCAGGTTATCCACAGGGACTGCGTGGCCCGGTGGTGATCGGTCAGCCTGGATGTCATGCCGAAAGCTCCCCACCGGCCGCCACAACTGCGCGGTCGGATCTTCCGTGGCTCCGTCGCCGTCTCGCGCGGCCTGCTGACCCGCAACGACCTGCGCAGCGCCGCGTGGCGGCCACTCTTTCGGGACGTCTACGCCGATGCGCGGCTGAGGGTCACCCACCGTGCCAGGTGTGCCGCCGTCGGACGCTGGCTGATCCCGCCGGGTTCGGCCATCGCCGGGCGGGCCGCAGCGGCCCTGTACGGCTGCCCAACACCGTCCCGGGCCGAGCCCGTCGACGTGCTGGCGCCCAAGGACAGCCGGATCGGGCCGACCGCCGGCCTCCAGGTCCACCACGGGGAGATCGACCTCGGCGACGTGGTGGAACGGGCGGGGGTCAGGGTGACCGGCCCGGCGCGGACCTGCTGGGACCTCGCCCGCTGGCTCGACCTGGTGGAAGCGGTGGTCCTCATCGACGCCCTGTTGGCTCGGCGGCTCACCGACGTGTCGACGTTGCGCGAATATGCGCTGGCCCGGGCCGGTCAGCGGGGCTGGCGGTCTCTGCTGCGCGCGGTTGACCTGACCGACGCGGGCGCCGAGTCGCCCCAGGAGTCCCGCACCCGGGTGCGGCTGGTGCTCGCCGGGCTGCCCAGGCCGCAGACGCAGTGGGTCGTCGCCGACCAGGGGCGGTTCGTGGCCCGGCTCGACCTGGCCTGGCCGGCGTTCAAGGTCGCGGTGGAGTACGAGGGGCTCTGGCACGACGATCCCGAGCAGTTCCACCGGGACCGTCGACGGCTCAACCGGCTGCTCGGCGGCGAGTGGATCGTGCTGCACGTGACCGGCAAGCGCCTCCGGGAGGACTTCGACGGCTTCCTCGCCGAGGTCCGGGCCGCCCTGCGGGCGCGCTCCCGCTCCCCCTGGACCCCATGATCGTGCTTGAACATGGATGTAGTTGCCTCCCAGAAGAGGGAGACCACTACATCCTGGATCGAGCACGATCATGGGGTCCAGGCGCCGACAGCCCGCACGCGCGGAGCGGGTGCGGGCTGTCGGGGGGCGCGGCATGGAGCGCGCGGGGCGGTTAGGCGGCGGGGAGGTACTTGGTCAGGTCGTCGAGGATCTTGTTGGCGGCGCCGACGCCGATGCCGGTCATCCAGACCTCGTCGGCGACCGGGTACGCCTTGCCGGCCTTGACGGCGCCGAGGCCCTTCCAGAGGGTGCCGGCGGTCGTCTTGGCCTGCTCGGCGGCGGCCTTGTCGCCGTACGCGGTCACGAAGATGACGTCACCGTCGACCTCGTTGATCCGCTCGGGGCTGACCAGGTCGAAGCGCTTGTCCTCCTTGTTGGCGAGCAACTGCCGCTCGGGGCGGCCCAGGCCGGTGTCGCCGATGACGATGCCGGAGAACGACTGCGGGCCGTACACCCGGATGTTGCCGGGGAGGAACCGCACGATCGACACCTTGCGGGTGGCGGCGTCGCCGAGCGTCGCACCGAAGTCCTTGGCCCGCTTCTCGTACGTGGCGAGCAGATCCTTGGCCTGCTGCTCGTGGCCGAGCGCCTTGCCATCGAGGAGGAAGTTCTCCTTCCAGGTGATGCCGACCTTGTCGGTGAACACGGTCGGCGCGATGGCGGCCAGCTCGTCGTAGAACTTCTCCTGGCGGAACTTGCTGCCGAGGATAAGGTCCGGCTTCAGCGCGTTGATCGCCTCCAGGTCGGGCTCGGTGAGCACCCCGACCTCCTTGATGCTGGCGAGCTTGTCCGCGCTGAAGTAGGTCGGCCAGCCCTTGGCCTCACCGGCGGTGGCGGCACCGACCGGCGTGATGCCCAGTGTGAGCGCCGTGTCGATCTTGTCTGTGTCGAGCACGACGACGCGCTTGGGCTCCGCCGGGACCTTGGTGGTGCCCATGACGTGGGTGATCTCCCGGGTCTCCCCGGCGGTGGAGCCGGCGACCGGGTCGCTCTCACCGCAGGCGGTGAGTCCGACGCCGAGGGCGGCGGCCGCGGTGAGGGCGGCGACGAGACGACGCATCAGAGTCCTTTCGAGGGGTACGAGCCGGCGAGCGGGATGCTCGCGTCGTCGGTGGATGTGGCGGAGGGGGTGACCGGGCGGGCGGTGGTGCCGCCGGTCTGGGCGGGCACCACCAGCGGCGCTCCGGTCACCGGGCAGGGCACGACCACGCAGGCCAGCCCGAAGACGTCGCGGACCAGGTCCGCGGTGAGGATCTCCCGGGGCGGTCCGGCGGCCACCACCGTGCCGGCGCGCATCGCGACCAGGTGGTCGGCGTAGCGGGCGGCCTGGTTCAGGTCGTGCAGCACGGCCACCACGGTGCGGCCCCGCTCGACGCGCAGCCGGTGCAGCAGGTCCAGCACCTCCACCTGGTGGGCCAGGTCGAGGAAGGTGGTCGGCTCGTCCAGCAGCAGGGCGTCGGTGTCCTGGGCCAGCGTCATGGCGATCCACACCCGCTGTCGCTGGCCGCCGGAGAGGCTGTCCACCGGCCGGTCGGCCAGGCTGGCCACGTCGGCCAGGGCCATCGCCTGGTCAACTGCCGCGCCGTCCTCCGCCGACCACTGCTGCCACCACCGCTGGTACGGCTGCCGACCGCGCCCGACCAGGTCGGCCACGGTGACGCCCTCGGGCACCAGCGGGCTCTGCGGCAGTACGCCGAGACGGCGGGCCACCTCCCGGGTCGGCAGGTCGCGGATGGCGCTGCCGTCGAGCAGCACCGTGCCGCGGCGGGGGGTGAGCAGTCGGGCCATGGTCCGCAGCAGGGTGGACTTGCCGCACGCGTTCGGACCGACGATCACGGTGAACGCGTCCGTCGGCAGGTCGAGGTCGAGCCCGTCGAGCACGGTCCGCTCGTCGTAGCCGACGACCAGGTCGCGGGTGGAGAGCATCACGACTCCTTCAAGGGGCCGGGGCGGGTGACGGTCACGAGGACCGCCGCCGTCCACGCAGCAGCAGGAAGATCAGGTACGGCCCGCCGATCGCGGCGGTCAGCACGCCGGCTGGGAGTTGGGTGGGCGCGATCAGTCGCCGGCCGGCCAGGTCGGCCAGCACCAGCAGCAGCGCGCCGAGCAGCGCGGCGCAGACCAGCGGCGGTCGTTCGGCCCGGACCAGCCGTCGGGCCACCTGGGGGGCGACCAGGGCCACGAAGTCGACGGCGCCGACCTGGGCGGTGACCATCGCGGCGACGAGCACGCCGGTGCCGGCGAGCCCGATACGGCGCGCCACCGGGCGCAGCCCGACCCCGCGTGCGGTGTCGTCGTCCAGGGCGGTGCTGTTCAGTGCCCAACCGGCCCAGGCGAGCACCGGCAGCAGCACCAGCAGCGTGCCGCCGATCCAGGCGGCCTCGGTCCAGCCCTTGCCGGCCAGGGTGCCGATCAGCCAGATCTGCGCGCGCAGCCCGTCGATCGGGTCGGCGGTGAGCATGACCACCTCGGTCAGCGCCCGGAAGGCGAAGGCGACCGCCACCCCGGCGAGCACGAACCGCTGCGCGGCCAGCCCGTGCCGGGCACCGAGGGCGAACAGCAGCACCGCGGCGAGCAGCCCGCCCACCAGCGCGGTGGGGGCCACCAGCACGGCGGCCGCCCCGCTGGTCAACGCCACGGTCGCGGCGAGTCCGGCACCCTGGGTGATGCCGATGACGTCCGGGCTGGCCAGCGGGTTGCGCGCCACGCTCTGGATCAGCGTGCCGGCCACACCGAAGGCCGCGCCGGCCACCGCGGCCAGCATGATCCGGGGCAACCGCAGATCAAAGACGACCAGGTCGTACGGGGTGCCGGCGCCGGAGAGCGCGCGCAGCACGTCGGCCGGGGCGACGTACGGGGTGCCCAGGGAGAGGCTGAGCACCACGGCCACCAGGAGCAGCACGGTCAGCGTGGCGGCCACCAGCACCGCACGGCGGCGGACCTGCAGGCTGACCGGGCCGATCCGCAGCAGCGACCGCCCGGGCAGTCGCGCGCCGGGCGACGTGTCGGAGCCGATGGTCGAGAGGTCGGACGGGCGGTCGATGGTGGTCATGCGGTCACCACCCGGGCGCGGCGGACCAGCACGGCCAGCAGCGGCGCGCCGATCAGGGCGGTGATGATCCCGGCCGGTATCTCGCCGGGCGGGGCGACGAGCCGGCCGACGACGTCGGCGCCGAGCAGCAGCGCCGGCCCGAGCAGGGCGGAGACGGCGAGGGTCCAGCGGTGGTCCGCGCCGACCAGGGCGCGCGCCAGGTGCGGCACGGCCAGCCCGACGAAGGCGATCGGCCCGGCCGCGGCCACCGCGGCTCCAGTCAGCAGCACGGCGGCGAGGCCACCGCCGAGGCGGACCAGGCCAACCCGGTTGCCGAGACCGCGGGCCACGTCGTCACCGAGGGCCAGCGCGTCGAGGCCTCGGGCCACCAGGACGGCCAGCACCAGCCCAGCGAGGACGAACGGCAGCACCTGCGCGGTGACCCCCAGGTCCCGGCCGGCCAGACCACCGACCACCCAGAACCGGTACTCCTCGAACGTGCGGGTGTCGATGCTGAGCAGCGCGTACACCCCGGAGGCGAGGCTGGCGTCGAGGGCCGCGCCGACCAGCGCGAGGGTGACCGGGCTGGCGCCCTCGCGTGCCCGGGCGGCGATGGCGAAGACCAGCACCCCGGCGAGCAGCGCCCCGGCGATGCCGAACCAGACGTACCCGGCGAGGGTGCCGACGCCGAAGACGGAGATGGCCAGCACCACGCCGAACGACGCACCGGCGCTGATGCCGAGGATGCGCGGTTCGGCGAGGGGGTTGCGGGTGAGCGCCTGGAACAGCACACCGGCCACGGCGAGCGCGAGCCCGACGGCGAGGCCGAGCGCGGTGCGTGGCATCCGCATCTCACGGACGATGGTGCTGGCGTCACCGCTGTCCGGCGCGACGAGGGCGTTCCAGACCTGGTCCACGCCGAGTTGCCGGCTGCCCAAAGCGAAGCTGGCCAGCACGGTGAGCAGCAGTACCAGCGCGGCGCCGACGGTGACGGCCACCCGGCGGCCGGTGCGGGTGCCGGTCCGTTTGCCGGCCGGGGCCGGCCGGATGGCGAGGGTGGTCACGAGTCTCCTGCATGTTCGCGCTTAGGTTCGCCTTACCTTAGCCGACGTGCTGAGGGCCGCCTAACTCGTAGTCATCGATCCGGGAGCCGCTGACCAGGACGGACGCCCACGCCGAGGGCCACCCGCGCCTAGGGTGGGGGCATGCGATTCGACCAGCACACGGTCGTACTCCTGGTGCGGCCGGCGGACGCCCCGGAGCTGCCGCTGGACGCGGTCGACCGGTTGCAGAACGCCCACCTGGCCCATCAGGCAGGGCTGGTGGAGCAGGGCCTCGTACTCGCGGCCGGTCCGCTCCTGGACACCGACGACGAGCGGCTGCGCGGCTTCGTCGTGCTCTCGGTGGACCCGGACGCGGCCCGCGAGCTGTACCACAACGATCCGGCGGTGCGGGCCGGGCGCCTGGCCGTGCAGGTGATGAGCTGGATGGTGCCGGAGGGCAACGTACGGTTCGAGAGCGTGCCGATGCCCCGGTCGATGCTGGAGGCGGCGGCCGGCGACTGATCCGACGCCGGCGGGCTCAGCCGGCCGCGCCGGTGCGCGCCACGGGCACGACGCCCCCGGTCGCCCCCGGGTCGACCTGGTGGTCGGCCCAGACGTACGTCTCCGGCAGCAGCTCGTCGATCTCGACGACCCGCAGGGCGTCCGCCGGACCGACGATCACCCGCAGGGCCGGGAAGTAGTCGCGCAGCACCTGCCGGCACCGTCCGCACGGCGGAATGACCCCGCGCCCCCGGTCCCCCACCGCGACGATGGTCTCCAGCTCGGTCACGCCCTGGGTGGCGGCGGCGCCGACCGCGACGATCTCCGCGCACGGGCCTCCGGTGAAGTGGTAGACGTTCACCCCGGTGAAGACCCGCCCGTCGGCGGTCCGGACGGCCGCCGCCACGCTGTGGTTCTCGCTGCGGCAGCGCAGCTTCGCGACCGCCGTGGCGGCCTGCACCAGCGCCCGGTCGGTGTCCCGCAGCTCCATACCGGCCCCCCAGCGCTCGACGTCGGCCGCCAACTCTAGACCGCCGTCCGGCGGTCGAGAGACCGCCGTCCGGCCGTCGAAGGACCGGCCGCGCGATAACCCGGCGGCGGTACGTCGTCGGGCTGCCTATCCTTGGGCACGACATGCAGAATCCAGCCGCCTCCGCCGCGACCGACCCGGTTCGCGAGCTGCACCGCCGCCTCTCCCCTCTGATGTTCCGCGACCAGCGCCGGCTCCAGCGGCGCCTGGACGGTGCCCGCAAGCTGCGCGACCCGCAGCGCCGGGAGGCCGCGCTGGCCGAGATCACCACCGACCTGGCCCGTGCCGAGCAGCGGATCGCCGCCCGGCGGGCAGCCGTACCTGTGATCACGTACCCGGCGGGGTTGCCGGTCAGCGAGCGCAAGGACGACATCGCCGCCGCCATCCGTGATCACCAGGTGGTGATCGTGGCCGGCGAGACCGGCTCCGGCAAGACCACCCAGATCCCCAAGATCTGCCTGGAGCTGGGGCGTGGGGTGCACGGGTTGATCGGGCACACCCAGCCTCGGCGGCTGGCCGCCCGTACGGTGGCCGACCGGATCGCCGACGAGCTGGGCACCGAGCTGGGCGACGTGGTCGGCTACAAGGTGCGCTTCACCGACCAGGTCAGCGAGCGCAGCCTGGTCAAGCTGATGACCGACGGCATCCTGCTGGCCGAGTTGCAGACCGACCGGATGCTGCGCCAGTACGACACGTTGATCATCGACGAGGCGCACGAGCGCAGCCTCAACATCGACTTCATCCTCGGGTACCTGCGCGAGCTGCTGCCCCGGCGACCCGACCTCAAGGTGATCATCACCTCGGCGACCATCGAGACCGACCGTTTCGCCCGGCACTTCGCCGGGCCGCCGACCGCCGACGAGCCGCAGGGCGTACCGGCGCCGGTGGTGGAGGTCTCGGGGCGAACCTATCCGGTGGAGGTGCGCTACCGGCCGCTGGTCGAGGTCGCCGAGGGCGAGGAGGACGGCGACGAGGAGACCGTCCGCGACCAGATCCAGGCGATCGGCGAGGCCGTCGAGGAACTGGCCGCCGAAGGTCCCGGCGACATCCTGGTCTTCCTCAGCGGGGAACGGGAGATCCGGGACACCGCCGACGCGCTGGGCAAGCTGGTGCAGACGAAACGTTCGCTGCTCGGCACCGAGATCCTCCCGCTGTACGCCCGGCTCTCCAGCGCCGAGCAGCACCGGGTCTTCGCCGCGCACACCTCGCGCCGGGTGGTGCTCGCCACCAACGTCGCGGAGACCTCGCTGACCGTGCCCGGCATCAAGTACGTGGTGGACCCGGGCACCGCCCGCATCTCCCGCTACTCCAGTCGCCTCAAGGTGCAGCGGCTGCCGATCGAGCCGGTTTCCCAGGCGTCGGCCAACCAGCGCAAGGGGCGTTGCGGCCGGACCTCGGACGGCATCTGCATCCGGCTCTACGACGAGCAGGACTTCCTCTCCCGGCCGGAGTTCACCGACCCGGAGATCCTGCGCACCAACCTGGCGTCGGTCATTCTCCAGATGACCGCGATCGGGCTCGGCGATCTCGCGGCGTTCCCCTTCATCGACCCGCCGGACCGACGCAACATCACCGACGGCGTCAACCTGCTGCACGAGTTGGGCGCGCTGGACCCGGCCGAGACAGACCCGGCGAAGCGGCTCACCGCGCTGGGCCGGCGGCTGGCCCAACTGCCGGTCGACCCGCGGCTGGCCCGGATGGTGGTCGAGGGCGAGCGCAACGGCTGCGCCACCGAGGTGTTGGTGATCACCGCCGCGCTGTCCATTCAGGACCCCCGGGAGCGGCCGGCGGAGAAGCAGGCCCAGGCCGACCAGGCGCACGCCCGGTTCGCCGACAAGGAGTCGGACTTCGTCGCCTTCCTCAACCTCTGGCGCTACCTGCGGGAGCAGCAGCGGGAACTCTCCTCCAGCGCGTTCCGCCGGATGTGCAAGGCGGAGTACCTGAACTACCTGCGGGTCCGCGAGTGGCAGGACATCGTCGCCCAACTGCGCCAGGTGCTGCGTACCCCGGAGGACGGCGACCGGCGCGGCGGGCGACCGGCGCGCGACACGGCGGACAGCGCGGACGCCGGCCCGGGTGCGAGCCGCCGCGGCGGCGCCGACCTGCCGGAGGAGATCGACACCCCGAAGGTGCACCAGTCGCTGCTGCCCGGCCTGCTGTCGCACATCGGCCTGAAGGACGCCCAGAAGCACGAGTACCTGGGTGCCCGAGGCGCCAAGTTCGCGCTCTTCCCCGGCTCGGCGCTGTTTAAGAAGCCGCCGCGCTGGGTGATGGCCGCCGAACTGGTGGAGACCTCCCGGCTCTGGGGCAGGATCGCCGGCCGGGTCGAGCCGGAGTGGGTCGAACCGCTCGCGCAGCACCTGGTCAAGCGCAGCTACAGCGAGCCGCACTGGGAGAAGAAGCAGGCCGCGGTGATGGCCTACGAGAAGGTCACTCTGTACGGCATTCCGCTGGTCACCTCCCGCAAGGTCAATTTCGGGCGGATCGACCCGGCGCTGAGCCGGGAGCTGTTCATCCGGCATGCCCTCGTCGAGGGCGACTGGCAGACCCACCACCAGTTCTGGGGTGACAACCAGCGGCTGCTGTCCGAGATCGAGGAGTTGGAGAGCCGGGCTCGGCGCCGGGACATCCTGGTCGACGACGAGACCATCTTCGGCTTCTACGACCAGCGGATCCCGGCCGACGTGGTCTCCGGGCGGCACTTCGACACCTGGTGGAAGAAGACCCGCCGGGACCAGCCCGACCTGCTCACCTTCACCCGCGACCTGCTGGTCAACGACGGCCGGCTGGGTGTCGACGAGGACGACTACCCGGACGAGTGGCAGACCCAGGGGGTGACTCTGCCGCTGACCTACCGGTTCGAGCCGGGTACGCCGGCCGACGGCGTCACCGTGGACATCCCGCTGCCGCTGCTCAACCAGGTGCCGGCGGAGAGCTTCGACTGGCAGGTGCCGGGGCTGCGCGAGGAGACGGTGATCGCGCTGATCCGCTCGCTGCCCAAGCCGGTGCGCCGCAACTTCGTTCCGGTGCCGGACTACGCCCGGGCCGCCCTGGCGGCGATCACCCCGGGCGAGGAGCCGCTGCTGGACGCGCTCACCCGGCAGCTGCGCCGGATGACCGGGGTGACCGTGCCCCGCGACGCCTGGGAACCGGCCAAGCTTCCGGCCCACCTGCGGGTCACCTTCCGGGTGCTCGACGCCGACGACAAGCCGGTCGCCGAGGGTAAGGACCTGACGGCTCTGCAACGCCAGCTCCGCCAGGAGGTACGCCAGGTGGTGGCGGCCGCCGCGCCGGAGGTGGCCCGCACCGGGCTGCGCGAGTGGAGCATCGGCACGCTGCCGCGCACCATCGAGCAGGTCCGGGCCGGCTACGCGGTGACCGCGTACCCGGCGCTGGTCGACGAGGGCGCCACGGTCGGGGTGAAGGTCTTCGACTCCCCGGCCGAGGCGGAGGCGGCGCACTGGGCCGGCACCCGCCGGCTGCTGCGGCTCACCGTGCCGTCCCCGGCGCGGTTCCTGCAGGGCCGGCTGAACAACGAGGCGAAGCTGGCGCTGAGCCGCAACCCGCACGGCGGCGTGCAGGAGCTGATCGAGGACGCGGCGGGCGCGGCCATCGACCGGCTGATCGGCGCCGCCGGTGGGCCCGCCTGGGACGCCGAGGGGTTCGCGGCGCTGCGCGAGAAGGTCCGCGCCGACCTGGTCGACACCGTGGTCGAGGTGATGGACCGGGTACGCAAGGTGCTCGCCGCCGCGTACGCCGTCGAGCAGCGGCTCGGCGCCACCCGGAACCTCGCCGTGGTGGCCGCGCTGGCCGACATCCGCAACCAGCTCGCCGGGCTGGTGCACGCCGGTTTCATCACCGAGACCGGGTACGCCCGGCTGCCCGACCTGCTGCGGTACCTCACCGCCATCGAGCGCCGGCTGGAACGGCTGGGTGGCAACCCGCAGCGGGACCGCCAGCAGCAGGACCGGGTCGCGGCGGTGCAGAAGGAGTACGCCGACCTGCTCGCCGCGCTGCCGCCGGCGCGTCGGCAGGAGACGGCCGTCCGGCAGATCCGCTGGATGATCGAGGAGTTGCGGGTGAACGTCTTCGCCCAGGCGCTGGGCACCCCGTACCCCGTCTCGGAGCAGCGAATCTACCGGGCGATGGACGATGCCGAGGGCCGCTGACGGTGGTCAGAGCGGATCCACCCCGGGCGGGAGCTCGTCACGATCGATCGCCGACTGTATGTAGTCGAGCAGGATCCGGCGAAGCTCCCGGCCGGCGTGGGTCGGCACGACGTCGCGCCGACGGGCCACCGCGATGGTCCGCCGCACCCCGGGTGCCGCCAGCGGCGTGATTCGCACCCCCGGCCGGCGGGCCAGCACGATGCCGGGCACCAGCGCGATACCGAGCCCGGCCTCGACGAAGCTGAGCACCGCGTCCATCTCGCCGCCGTCCACCGCGAAGGTCGGCTCGAAGCCCGCCTCCCGGCACGCCTGGATGGTGGCGTCGCGCAGGTCGTAGCCCTCGCGGAACATCACCATCGGCTGGCCGCGCAGGTCGGTGATGCGTAATTCCCCGGCTGCCGAGGCGGTCGGCACCTCCTCCACCGACGCCACCACCAGGCTCTCGCGCAGGATCGGGTCGACGCGCAGCCCGGGGTCGGCGCCCTGGGCCGGCATGATGATCAAAGCCAGGTCGAGGTCGCCGCGGAGCAGGTCGCGCACCAGGTCCTGGGACCCACCCTCCTCGACCTTGAGGTCGACGGTGGGGTGCGCGTCGCGGAACCGGCGCAGCACCGGCGGGGCGAGCGAGGTGGCCAGGCTCGGGGTGGCGCCGAGCCGGACCCGACCGCGGCGCAGCCCGACCAACTCCTGCACCTCGCGGGTCGCGGTGTCCACGTCGGCGAGGATCCGGGTGGCCAACGGCAGCAGCACCTCACCGGCCGCGGTGAGGGTGATGTTGCCCCGTACCCGCTCGAACAGGGGCGCCCCGAGGTCGGTCTCCAGAGCGTGAATTTGCTTACTGAGAGATGGCTGAGTGATGCCGACGATGTCGGCGGCTTGGGTGAAATGTCGTACTTCCGCCACCGCAACGAAGTACCGGAGCTGATGGAGCTGCATCTACATAGCTTACGGCTATCAAGACTGCGAGTTTGATGCATTGGACGACTGATCCGAGTGCTCCTAGCGTCGGTTGCGTGGTAATGACGAAAACTCGGTCGCCCATCCGCTCGAACGTCGGCCTCAAGGCCGTCATGGCGGTGACGGGCATCCTGCTGGCGCTGTTCCTGATCGCGCACATGCTCGGAAACCTGAAGGTGTTCACGGGCGAGACCTCGTTCGACCACTACGCGCACTGGCTACGCGACATCGGCAAGCCGCTGCTACCGGGCGTGTGGTTCCTGTGGATCCTGCGCATCGGGCTGGTGGTGGCCGTCGTCGCGCACATCGTGGCCGCGACCGTGCTGGCCCGGCGAGCCCACGCGGCCCGCCCGGTCAAGTACGCCCACCGCAAGAAGGTCAACGGCAGCTACGCGGCCCGCACGATGCGCTGGGGCGGGGTGATCATCCTGCTGTTCGTGATCTACCACCTCCTGGACCTGACCACCGGCACGCTGAACCCGGTCGGCGACCCCAGCAAGCCGTACGGCAACGTCGTCGCCGACTTCGCGCCGGAGCGCTGGTACGTCACGCTCTTCTACACCCTCGCCATCGTCACGGTGGGCTTCCACGTGCGGCACGGTGCCTTCAGCGCGTTCCGCAGCCTCGGCCAGCAGACCCCGCGGGGTGAGCGCCGGGCGCGCACCGCCGCGCTCATCTTCGCCGTCCTGCTCTGCGCCGGGTACCTGGTGGTCCCGTTCGCCGTACTCACCGGATTGGTGTCCTGACATGGAACTCTTCACCGAGGGCGACCCGATCGCCGACACGAAGGCTCCCGACGGCCCCATCGAGAAGCGCTGGGAAACCCGGCGCTTCGAGGCCAAGCTGGTCAACCCCGCCAACCGCCGCAAGATGACGGTGATCGTGGTCGGCACCGGCCTGGCCGGCGGCTCGGCCGCAGCCACGCTGGCCGAGCAGGGCTACCACGTCAAGTCCTACTGCTACCAGGACAGCCCGCGCCGCGCGCACTCGATCGCGGCACAGGGCGGCATCAACGCCGCGAAGAACTACCGCAACGACGGCGACTCGGTGCACCGGCTGTTCTACGACACCGTCAAGGGCGGCGACTTCCGCTCCCGGGAGTCGAACGTGCACCGACTGGCCGAGGTATCGGTCAACATCATCGACCAGTGTGTCGCCCAAGGCGTGCCGTTCGCCCGCGAGTACGGCGGCCTGCTGGACACCCGCTCCTTCGGCGGCGCCCAGGTACAGCGCACCTTCTACGCCCGGGGCCAGACGGGTCAGCAGCTGCTGCTCGGCGCGTACCAGGCGCTGGAGCGGCAGATCGGCCTCGGCAACGTCGAGATGAACACCCGGCACGAAATGCTGGAGCTGGTCATCGTGGACGGCAAGGCTCGGGGCATCGTCGTCCGGGACATGGTCACCGGCGAAATCAGCACCGAGATGGCCGACGCCGTGGTGCTCGCCTCCGGCGGCTACGGCAACGTCTTCTACCTCTCCACCAACGCCAAGGGCTGCAACGTCACCGCCACCTGGCGGGCGCACCGCAAGGGCGCGTACTTCGCCAACCCGTGCTACACCCAGATCCACCCGACCTGCATCCCGGTCTCCGGCGACCACCAGTCGAAGCTGACCCTGATGAGCGAGTCGCTGCGGAACGACGGCCGGGTCTGGGTGCCGAAGACCAAGGGCGACGACCGCAACCCCCGGGACATCCCCGAGGACGAGCGGGACTACTACCTGGAGCGGATCTACCCCTCCTTCGGCAACCTGGTCCCCCGGGACATCGCCTCCCGTGCCGCGAAGAACGTCTGCGACGAGGGCCGGGGCGTCGGGCCGACCAAGCTCGGTGTCTACCTGGACTTCGCCGACGCGATCGGTCGGCTGGGCCGCAAGGCCATCGAGGCCAAGTACGGCAACCTCTTCGAGATGTACGAGCGGATCACCGGCGAGGACCCATACGAGGTGCCGATGCGGATCTACCCCGCCGTGCACTACACAATGGGCGGCCTCTGGGTCGACTACGACCTCCAGTCGAGCATCCCGGGCCTGTTCGTGATCGGCGAGGCGAACTTCTCCGACCACGGCGCGAACCGGCTCGGCGCCTCGGCGCTGATGCAGGGCCTGGCCGACGGCTACTTCGTGCTGCCCACCACCATCGCCAACTACCTGGCCTCGGGCTCGCTGGACAAGGTCGACGCCACCCACCCGGCGGCGATCGAGGCGCGCACCGACGTCGAGGACCGGATCCAGCGGCTGCTGGCGATCAACGGCGACCGGACCGTGGACTCGTTCCACCGGGAGCTGGGCCAGGTCATGTGGGAGCACTGCGGCATGGAGCGCAGCGAGGCCGGGCTGCGCAAGGCGATCGACGAGATCCGCGCCCTGCGCGACCAGTTCTGGCAGCGGGTCAAGGTGTCCGGCGAGGGCGAAGGGCTCAACCAGTCGCTGGAGAAGGCCGGCCGGGTGGCCGACTTCTTCGAGCTGGCCGAGCTGATGTGCATCGACGCCCTGCACCGCGAGGAGTCCTGCGGCGGCCACTTCCGGGCCGAGCACCAGACCCCGGACGGTGAGGCGCAGCGCGACGACGACCGGTTCGCGTACGTGGCGGCCTGGGAGTTCACCGCCACCGGTGAGCCCTCGGTGCTGCACAAGGAAGACCTGAAGTTCGAATACGTCCACCCCACGCAGCGGAGCTACAAGTGAACCTGACCCTGCGCATCTGGCGCCAGAAGGGCCCTGAGGACAAGGGTCGGATGGTGACCTACCCGGTCAACGACGTGTCCCCGGACATGTCGTTCCTGGAGATGCTCGACGTGCTCAACGAGCGGCTGATCCTCGACGGCGAGGACCCGGTGGCGTTCGACCACGACTGCCGCGAGGGCATCTGCGGCATGTGCGGTCTGATGATCAACGGTGACGCGCACGGGCCGCAGCGCGGCACCACCGCCTGCCAGCTGCACATGCGGCAGTTCAAGGACGGCGAGACGATCGACATCGAGCCGTGGCGGGCCAGCGCCTTCCCGGTCATCAAGGACCTGGTGGTCAACCGGGGCGCCTTCGACAAGATCATCGCCGCCGGTGGCTACATCACCGCGCCGACCGGCAGCGCGCCCGAGGCGCACTCCACGCCGGTGGCCAAGGCCAACGCGGACGCCGCCTTCGAGTCGGCGGCCTGCATCGGCTGCGGCGCGTGCGTGGCTGCCTGCCCGAACGGCTCCGGCATGCTCTTCACCGCCGCCAAGCTCACCCAACTCTCGCTGCTGCCGCAGGGCCAGCCCGAGCGGTACACGCGAGTGATCGGCATGGTCGACGCGCACGACGAGGCCGGCTTCGGCGGCTGCACCAACGCCGGCGAGTGCACCCCGGCCTGCCCGAAGGGCATCCCGCTGAACACCATCGGTCGACTCAACCGCGACTACCTCAGGGCGACCGCCACCCGCGGAGACACCCCCGGCTCCTGAGCTGGCCGGCGGGTCCGCCCGCCACGGCCCGCACCGACCGCCGTACCTCCCGCCGGGGGGTGCGGCGGTCGGCATTTGCGCGGACCCCACCGACGCTGAGCTGCACGAGCACCTGATCCGCCTCCTGAGCCTCGCTGTTCCGACGGTGCGCACGGCCGCCAGGACGTCGGAGTGGATGACTCCTTCGACGTCCTGTAGAGCTGCCCCAAATATGGGGCGGCGCGGCCAGGGGCACATGCCCGACCACGGACACGCGCCCGGCGGCGAACGCACACCCAGCCACACGCACGCCCGACCACGAACGCACCGTTCCTGAACAGTGGTCAGAAGTGACTATGAAGATCAAACTGACACTGCGTCCATCCCGAACGGTCTTGGATGGGCTGGTCCCCCGCGTTCGCTCCCGCGGTCGGCGGCACGGATCGTGTCCGTGGTCCGGTCTGAGGAGGGCGGGTTCCCTCACGTCCCCGTCCACCGG
>NZ_JBEXIK010000024.1:0-101335 GCF_040608515.1 Micromonospora sp. NPDC005173 | reverse complement strand
CGCTGGTGACCTCGCCCGGGCACGGCGCGGTCGGCGTCTTCCAGGGCGCCCGGCCCGCCGCCGACGTCGGCGTACGCCCTCCCGCTCGACCTCGGCGGACGAGTGGGCTGCGGCCTGCGCTACTCTTGAACGTCGCCGCTGTCGCACCGCGCTGACCGTGCGCGCCTCGAGGGCGGCGTCAGCCGCATTTTCCCAGCTCCAAGCCCCAGGAAGTGACATGCCTCCGAAGAAGAAGCTCGTCAAGACGTTCACGCTTCAGCTGCCGGCGGGCCAGGCCACGCCGGCGCCGCCGGTCGGCCCCGCGCTCGGCCAGCACGGCGTGAACATCATGGAGTTCTGCAAGTCCTACAACGCGCAGACCGAGTCCCAGCGGGGCGACATCGTCCCCGCCGAGATCAGCGTGTACGAGGACCGGTCCTTCACCTTCGTTCTGAAGACCCCGCCCGCCGCCCGGCTGCTGATCAAGGCCGCTGGTGTGCAGAAGGGCTCCGGCGTCCCGCAGAGCGAGAAGGTCGGCTCGGTCAGCCGCGCCCAGCTGCGTGAGATCGCCGAGAAGAAGATGGCCGACCTCAACGCCAACGACCTGGCCCAGGCCGAGAAGATCATCGCCGGCACCGCCCGGTCGATGGGCATCACCGTCAACGACTGACGTCGGCCCCGGCCAACGACCCGAACCGTGGGAGGGCCCGCGCCGAGCGGCCCGCCAGAGACCACAGGAGTAATCAGCAATGCAGCGCAGCAAGAGCTACCTCAAGGCCGCCGATGTCATCGACCGGTCCAAGCTCTACACCCCCTCTGAGGCCGTGAAGCTGGCCAAGGAGACCACCAACGTCAAGTTCGACGCCACGGTCGAGGTCGCCATGCGCCTCGGCGTCGACCCCCGCAAGGCGGACCAGATGGTCCGCGGCGTGGTCAACCTGCCGCACGGCACCGGTAAGACCGCCCGCGTGATCGTCTTCGCCGCCGGCGCGAAGGCCGAAGAGGCCGCCGCGGCGGGTGCGGACGAGGTGGGCACCGACGAGCTCGTCGCCCGGATCCAGGGTGGTTGGCTCGACTTCGACGCGGCGATCGCCACGCCGGACCAGATGGCCAAGATCGGCCGGATCGCGCGGATCCTGGGCCCGCGCGGTCTCATGCCGAACCCGAAGACCGGCACGGTGACCATGGACGTCACCAAGGCGGTGCAGGACATCAAGGGCGGCAAGATCACCTTCCGGGTGGACAAGCACTCCAACCTGCACCTGATCATCGGCAAGGCCTCCTTCACCGAGAGCCAGCTGGTGGACAACTACGCGGCGGTGCTCGACGAGGTGCTGCGCGCCAAGCCATCCTCGGCGAAGGGCAAGTACCTCAAGAAGGTCGTCCTCACCACCACGATGGGCCCGGGCGTCCCGGTCGACCCGAACGTGGTGAAGAACCTGCAGGAGGGCTCGGCCGAGGCCTGAGCCGACACTCCGCTCCACCGGGGCGCCGCCACACTGTGGCGGCGCCCCGGCGCGTCTCAGGTGTGGCAGGCTCGACCGCATGCGACTGGAGGACGTCTGGTTGCGGTACCACCGGCGTGGGCCGTGGGTGCTGCGGGGCGTGGACGTGCGGATCGGTCCGGGTGAGGTGGCGGTCGTGCTGGGCCGGAACGGGGTGGGCAAGTCGACCCTGCTCCAGGTGGCCGCCGGCGTGCTCCGGCCGGGCCGGGGGCGGGTCACCGACCGGCCCGGCCGGGTGGGCTGGGTGCCGGAGCGCTTCCCGGCCGACCAGCCCTTCACCGTGGTCCGCTACCTGACCGGGATGGCCCGGATGGTCGGGCTGGGCCGCGCGGCGGCCGACGAGGCGGTGACGACCTGGACCGACCGGCTCGGGCTGGCCGCGTTCCGCGCGGTCGGCCTGCCGGAGCTGTCCAAGGGCACCGCGCAGAAGGTGGGCCTGGCCCAGGCGATGCTGCGTCCGCCGGGCCTGCTGGTCCTCGACGAGCCGTGGGAGGGCCTGGACGCCACCACTCGCGAGCTGGTGCCCGAGTTGATCCACGAGGTGCTGATCGCCGGCGGTGCGGTCCTGGTGAGCGACCACCGCGGTGAAACGGTCCGGCTGCCGGGCGCTCGCCGCTGGATGGTGGCCGACGGCACCGTGACCGAGGAGACGTCGCCACCGGACGAGACGATCGCGGTGGTCGAGGTCGCGGTGCCGGCCGCGCGGGTAGCCGGCACCGTCGCCCGGTTGCGCGCCGAGGGCCACCACGTGCTGCGGGTACGTCCCGACGCGTCGACGGCCCCGTTGGGGGAGCCGGTGGCCGTGGACGGTGCGGGCGTGGCGGTCGAACCAACCGTCGGGGAGGCCCGGTGAGCGCCCTGATCCGGCTGCGGCTGGCCGGTTTCCTGCGTACCGGACGGGCGGTGGCACCGCTGCTCGCCGGCCTGGTCGCACTCGGCACCCTGTACGGCGGCGGCCGGGCCCAGCCGGCGGAGGCGTACGGCGTCTCCGCGGTGGTGCTCTTCCCGGTGCTCGCCTGGCAGACCAAGATCCTGTTAGACGTTGAGCCGGACGTGCAGCGCCGGCTGGCCCAGGTCACGGTCGGGGTGGCCCGGGAGCGGGTGGCCGGGCTGCTCGCCGCCGGTGTTGCGGCGCTGATCGCGGTGGCCGTCGCGCTGGTCTTCCCGTGGCTGGTCGGTGGGGTCACCGGCCCGGTCGACCCGACGGACCGGTCGGTGCCGGTGGGCGTCGCGCTCGGGCTGTGGGCGCATCTGCTGGCCATACCCGCCGGGGTGGCCCTCGGTGCCCTGGCCAGCCGGGCGTCCGTGGGCGGTGCCGGGTACGGCGTCGCGGTGCTGGCCCTCGGCTGCGTCGGTGCGGTGGTGCTCGGCCTGGCCGGTTCGGTGGCTCCCTGGCTGGCGCCGCCGATCATGGCCACGGCGCGGACCACCGCGGGCGATGCCGCCGCGCTCACTCTGCTCGGGCTCACCGCCTGGGCCGTGGTCTGGAGCGGCGCGGCCGTCGGCGGCTACCTGTGGCGGCGGCGGGCCCGGGGCTGAGGCGCCCGGGACAACCGGTGGTGGCCTGTCTCACACGGGGCGATTTGGTGCTGGTCATGGGGTCGCGTACTCTTCAAACGTCATCCGTGTTGTCATGGATGAGGAACCACCCAGAGACCGCTGGTCACCGTGCTTCGGCACGGTCGAAGGTCCCGCGACATCGGGCGACCCGCGCAGGGCGGCAAGCGTAACTCGGCAGTGAGCATGGTCCGCCGACCGTGACGATCCGCCGGCCCTCGCCCCGTGCGCCCTGCGCCGGGGCTTTTCTCGTTGTCGTGCTGCCTCCGCCCCCGTTCCGGCTTCGGCCACGACGGGGACCAGCCTCGAGTAACGAGAGAGGAGGGACATGGCGGACAAGCCGATCCGGGCCGACAAGGCCACGGCCGTCGCTGAGCTGACCGAGAGCTTCCGCAGCTCGGGTGCCACCGTGCTGACCGAGTACCGCGGTCTGACGGTTTCCCAGCTCACCCAGCTGCGGCGCTCGCTCGGTGCCGAGACCAGCTACATGGTCGCGAAGAACACGCTGGCGAAGCGTGCTGCGACGGACGCGGGCATCACTGGCCTCGACGAGCTGTTCACCGGTCCTACCGCGCTGACTTTCGTTTCGGGCGACGTCGTCGAGGCGGCGAAGGGGCTTCGCGATTTCGCGAAGGCCAACCCGAAGCTCGTCATCAAGGGCGGTGTCTTCGAGGGCAAGGCCATTTCCGCGGCCGAGGTCACGAAGCTCGCCGACCTGGAGTCCCGCGAGGTGCTGCTGGCCAAGCTGGCCGGCGCGATGAAGGGCAACCTGAGCAAGGCTGCGGCCCTGTTCCAGGCCCCGTTGTCGAAGACCGCCCGTCTGGCGGCTGCCCTGCAGGACAAGCGCGAGAAGGAGAGCGCCGAGGCGGCCTGAGGCCGTCCGAGCGCACCAGTTCTTACTTTATTAGATTCAGGAAAGGACGCCAGATATGGCGAAGCTCAGCACCGACGAGCTGCTCGACGCGTTCAAGGAGATGACGCTGATCGAGCTCTCCGAGTTCGTGAAGCAGTTCGAGACGACCTTCGAGGTCACCGCCGCTGCTCCGGTCGCCGTTGCCGGCCCGGGTGCCGCCCCGGCCGCCGCCGAGGCCGAGCCGGAGAAGGACGAGTTCGACGTCATCCTCGAGGCTGACGGTGGCAAGAAGATCCAGGTCATCAAGGTCGTGCGTGAGCTGACCGGCCTGGGCCTCAAGGAGGCCAAGGACGCGGTCGAGTCCGCTCCGAAGGCCATCCTGGAGAAGGTCAACAAGGAGACCGCCGACAAGGCCAAGGCCAAGCTCGAGGGCGAGGGCGCCAAGGTCACCCTCAAGTGACCTGACGTTCCACCAGCGCTGTGCCCGGCTCGCTGAGCCGGGACACGATCGCGTCGCGGCGGGCGGCGATCCGACACGGATCGCCGCCCGCGGTGTTGGTGGGCCTTTGGCAACCGTCCTGAGCTGGGTGCCGAAGACCGCCGCTGTGGTACCCGGACGAGTGCGGCGGGTCGCTCTCCGGTGGGAAAGAACGGACAACCCGGATAGCGGCCCTTGACGCGACCCCGGGCTGCCAGGCACGCTGGCACCAGCAAGACACCGCGCTTGCGACGGCCACGAAGTGGGTAATGACAACGGCGGCACCATCAGCCGCTGCAACCCGAGCGGCCCAGCGGGAACGTTGCGTTCCGAGCGGCCCGGCAGACCCCGGTTTTCCGGGGGCCGAGGCACGTTCCGCAAACGGCCTGCGGGGTGGGCTGGACAGCGGTTAGCCTCTCGGCTACACTGCTAGTTTGCGCTGCCTTCCGACTAGACCCCTGCTCGGAAATGTCCGTTTACGGATATTTCTGGTGGGGTCATTGGAGTGCACGCGTACCAGCCGTTCTGCAGCACCGGTCCTCGGAAGGACGCATCTTGGCAGCTTCCCGCCCTGCGAAGACCAGTCGTACGTCGAGCGCATTCGCTCCCCGCCGAGTTTCATTCGGCAGGATCACCGAACACCTCGAGGTCCCCAACCTCCTCGCCATTCAGAACGAGTCCTTCGACTGGCTCGTCGGCAACGAGGGTTGGCAGGGCCGGTCGGCGGACGACCCGCACGCACGCTCGGGTCTCGCGGAGATCCTTGAAGAGATCAGTCCCATTGAGGACTTCTCCGGCACCATGTCACTTTCCTTCTCGGCGCCGCGCTTCGACGAGGTCAAGGCCTCGATCGAGGAGTGCAAGGAGAAGGACCTGACCTACTGCGCTCCGCTCTTCGTGACCGCGGAGTTCACCAACAACACCACTGGCGAGATCAAGAGCCAGACGGTGTTCATGGGTGACTTCCCGATGATGACGCCCAAGGGCACCTTCGTCATCAACGGCACCGAGCGCGTCGTGGTCAGCCAGCTCGTCCGGTCCCCGGGCGTGTATTTCGACAAGCAGCCGGACAAGACCTCCGACCGCGACCTCTCCAGCGTCAAGGTCATCCCGAGCCGGGGTGCCTGGCTGGAGTTTGACATCGACAAGCGCGACACGGTCGGCGTACGCATCGACCGCAAGCGTCGGCAGGCCGTCACCGTCCTGCTCAAGGCCGTCGGATGGTCGGCCGAGCGGATCCGCGAGCGGTTCGGCTGGTCCGAGCTGATGATGACCACGCTCGAGAAGGACCACATCGCCGGCCAGGACGAGGCCCTGCTCGATATCTACCGCAAGCTCCGCCCTGGCGAGCCGCCGACGCGCGAGAACGCCCAGACCCTGCTCGACAACCTCTTCTTCAACCCGAAGAGGTACGACGTCGCCAAGGTCGGGCGCTACAAGTTCAACAAGAAGCTCGAAGTCGGCGTGCCAATCACCACCGGCACGCTGACCGAGGACGACATCGTCGCCACCGTGGAGTACCTCTGCCGGCTGCACGCCGGTGAGGATGGCTACGAGGCCGACGACATCGACCACTTCGGCAACCGGCGCCTGCGCACCGTGGGTGAGCTGATCCAGAACCAGGTTCGGGTCGGCCTGTCCCGGATGGAGCGGGTCGTCCGCGAGCGGATGACCACGCAGGACGTCGAGGCGATCACCCCGCAGACCCTGATCAACATCCGCCCGGTGGTGGCGGCGATCAAGGAGTTCTTCGGGACGTCGCAGCTGTCCCAGTTCATGGACCAGACCAACCCGCTGGCGGGCCTGACCCACCGGCGTCGGCTGAGCGCGCTCGGCCCGGGTGGTCTGTCCCGGGAGCGGGCCGGCTTCGAGGTCCGTGACGTGCACCCGTCCCACTACGGCCGGATGTGCCCGATCGAGACGCCGGAAGGCCCGAACATCGGCCTGATCGGCGCGCTGTCCACCTTCGCCCGGGTCAACCCGTTCGGCTTCATCGAGACGCCGTACCGGAAGGTCATCGAGGGTCGGGTCACCGACCAGATCGACTACCTGACCGCGGACGAGGAGGACCGGTTCGTCAAGGCCCAGGCCAACGCGCCGCTGCGGGCCGACGGCACCTTCGCCGAGGACCGGGTCCTGTGTCGTCGTAAGGGCGGCGAGACCGAGGACGTCGTCCCCGGCGCCGTCGACTACATGGACGTGTCGCCGCGGCAGATGACCTCGGTCGCGACCGCCATGATCCCGTTCCTCGAGCACGACGACGCCAACCGGGCACTGATGGGCGCGAACATGCAGCGCCAGGCAGTGCCGCTGGTCAAGGCCGAGGCGCCGCTGGTGGGTACGGGCATGGAGTACCGGGCCGCGGTCGACGCTGGCGACGTGGTGGTCGCCGAGGTCGGCGGTGTGATCGAGGATCTCTGCGCCGACTACGTCACCATCCACCAGGACGACGGCCACCGCCGGACGTACCTGCTGCACAAGTTCCGCCGCTCCAACGCCGGCTCCTGCGTCAACCAGAAGCCGGTCGTCTTCGAGGGCGACCGCGTCGAGGCCGGTCAGGTCATCGCCGACGGTCCCTGCACCGACGAGGGCGAGATGGCGCTCGGGCGCAACCTGCTCGTGGCGTTCATGTGCTGGGAAGGCCACAACTACGAGGACGCGATCATCCTGTCGCAGCGCCTCGTGCAGCAGGACGTGCTCACCTCGATCCACATCGAGGAGCACGAGGTCGACGCTCGGGACACCAAGCTCGGCCCGGAGGAGATCACCCGCGACATCCCGAACGTCAGCGAGGAAATGCTCGCTGACCTCGACGAGCGCGGCATCATCCGGATCGGTGCGGAGGTCGTCCCCGGCGACATCCTGGTCGGCAAGGTCACGCCCAAGGGTGAGACCGAGCTGACCCCGGAGGAGCGGCTGCTTCGCGCGATCTTCGGTGAGAAGGCGCGTGAGGTCCGGGACACCTCGCTGAAGGTGCCGCACGGCGAGACCGGCACGGTCATCGGTGTGCGTACCTTCTCCCGCGAGGACGGCGACGAGCTGCCTCCGGGCGTCAACGAGCTGGTCCGGGTGTACGTGGCCCAGAAGCGGAAGATTCAGGACGGCGACAAGCTCGCCGGCCGGCACGGTAACAAGGGCGTCATTTCCAAGATCCTGCCGATCGAGGACATGCCGTTCCTGGAAGACGGCACCCCCGTCGACATCGTGCTCAACCCGCTGGGTGTGCCGAGCCGGATGAACATCGGCCAGGTGCTCGAGACCCACCTCGGCTGGGTCGCCAAGACCGGCTGGAAGGTCGAGGGCGACGACGCGTCCTGGAAGAAGCAGCTGCGGTCGATCGGCGCGCACGAGTCCGAGGGGGACACGAACGTGGCCACCCCGGTCTTCGACGGCGCCCGCGAGGAGGAGATCGCCGGTCTGCTCTCGTCGACCCTGCCCAACCGGGACGGCAACCAGCTGATCGGTTCCAGTGGTAAGGCGCAGCTGTTCGACGGTCGCTCCGGTGAGCCGCTGCCGGACCCGATCGCGGTCGGCTACATCTACATCCTGAAGCTCAACCACCTGGTCGACGACAAGATCCACGCACGGTCGACCGGCCCGTACTCGATGATCACGCAGCAGCCGCTGGGTGGTAAGGCGCAGTTCGGTGGTCAGCGCTTCGGTGAGATGGAGTGCTGGGCGATGCAGGCGTACGGCGCCGCGTACGCCCTGCAGGAGCTGCTCACGATCAAGTCCGACGACGTGCTCGGCCGGGTGAAGGTCTACGAGGCCATCGTCAAGGGCGAGAACATCCCGGAGCCGGGCATCCCGGAGTCGTTCAAGGTGCTGCTCAAGGAGCTGCAGTCGCTGTGCCTCAACGTTGAGGTGCTGTCCAGCGACGGTGTGGCCCTGGAGATGCGCGAGACCGACGACGAGGTGTTCCGGGCCGCTGAGGAGCTGGGCATCGACCTGTCCCGGCGCGAGCCGAGCTCGGTCGAAGAGGTCTGAGGTGAGCGGTCGGGGGCCGGCCTGCCGGCCCCCGACCTCGCCCGAGAATTAGCAGTACAGACGACGACATAGGGGACATAGTGCTCGACGTCAACTTCTTCGACGAGCTGCGCATTGGTCTCGCCACCGCCGACGACATCCGTCAGTGGTCGCACGGCGAGGTCAAGAAGCCTGAGACGATCAATTACCGCACCCTCAAGCCGGAGAAGGACGGGCTCTTCTGCGAGAAGATCTTCGGTCCGCAGCGGGACTGGGAGTGCTACTGCGGTAAGTACAAGCGCGTCCGGTTCAAGGGCATCATCTGTGAGCGCTGCGGCGTCGAGGTGACTCGCTCCAAGGTCCGTCGTGAGCGGATGGGCCACATCGAGCTGGCCGCTCCGGTGACCCACATCTGGTACTTCAAGGGCGTGCCGAGCCGGCTGGGCTACCTGCTGGACCTCGCCCCCAAGGACCTCGAGAAGATCATCTACTTCGCCTCGTACGTCGTGACGAGCGTGGACGCGGAGTCGCGTCACCGTGACCTCTCGACGATCGAGAACGAGATCCTGGCCGAGAAGCGGCAGTCCGAGAACAGCCGCGACTCGGAGATCGAGAAGCGGGCCGCCAAGCTCGAGGCCGACCTGGCCGAGCTGGAGGCCGAGGGTGCCAAGGCGGACGTCCGGCGCAAGGTCAAGGAGGGCGGAGAGCGCGAGATGCGCCAGATCCGCGACCGGGCCCAGCGCGAGATCGACCGCCTGGACGAGGTGCTGGACACCTTCCGCAAGCTGGAGCCGAAGCAGCTGGTCACCGACGAGCTGCTCTACCGCGAGCTGCGCGACCGGTTCGGTGAGTACTTCACCGGTTCCATGGGCGCCGAGGCGATCAAGGCGCTGGTCCAGAACATGGACCTCGACGCCGAGGCCGAGAGCCTGCGGGAGACCATCCGGTCCGGCAAGGGCCAGCGGAAGATCCGGGCGCTCAAGCGGCTCAAGGTCGTGGCGGCGTTCCTGAACACCCGCAACTCGCCGCTCGGCATGGTGCTGGACTGCGTCCCGGTCATCCCGCCGGACCTGCGCCCGATGGTGCAGCTCGACGGTGGCCGGTTCGCGACCTCGGACCTGAACGACCTGTACCGCCGCGTGATCAACCGGAACAACCGCCTCAAGCGGCTGATCGACCTCGGCGCGCCCGAGATCATCGTCAACAACGAGAAGCGGATGCTCCAGGAGGCCGTCGACGCACTGTTCGACAACGGCCGCCGCGGCCGGCCGGTCACCGGTCCGGGTAACCGCCCGCTCAAGTCGCTGTCCGACATGCTCAAGGGCAAGCAGGGCCGGTTCCGGCAGAACCTGCTGGGCAAGCGCGTCGACTACTCCGGCCGTTCGGTCATCGTGGTCGGCCCGAAGCTCAAGCTGCACCAGTGCGGTCTGCCCAAGCAGATGGCGCTGGAGCTGTTCAAGCCGTTCGTGATGAAGCGGCTGGTCGACCTCAACCACGCGCAGAACATCAAGTCCGCCAAGCGGATGGTCGAGCGGCAGCGCCCGGTCGTGTGGGACGTGCTGGAAGAGGTCATCGGCGAGCACCCGGTACTGCTCAACCGGGCGCCGACCCTGCACCGCCTGGGCATCCAGGCCTTCGAGCCGCAGCTGGTCGAGGGCAAGGCGATCCAGATCCACCCGCTGGTCTGCACGGCGTTCAACGCCGACTTCGACGGTGACCAGATGGCGGTGCACGTGCCGCTGTCCGCCGAGGCCCAGGCCGAGGCGCGGATCCTGATGCTGTCGTCGAACAACATCCTCAAGCCGGCCGACGGCAAGCCGGTCACCATGCCCACCCAGGACATGGTCATCGGTCTCTACCACCTCACCCACTTCACCCCTGGTGAGAAGGGCGAGGGCCGGGCATTCAGCTCGGACGCCGAGGCGCGGATGGCGTTCGACAACGGTGAGCTGCACCTGCAGGCGCCGGTGCGGATCCGGCTGCGCGGCGTGACCGGGGTCGACAACGGCGCCGGTGCCGAGCAGTGGACCGCCCCGGAGGGCTGGGTCGAGGGTGACCCGCTGACCGTGGACACGACGCTGGGTCGGGTGCTGTTCAACGAGACGCTGCCGCAGGGCTACCGCTTCGTGAACTACGAGATCCGCAAGGGTCAGCTCTCCGCGATCGTCAACGACCTCGCCGAGCGTTTCCCCAAGGTGGCGCTTGCCGCCACCCTGGACGGGCTCAAGGAGGCCGGTTTCCACTGGGCCACCTGGTCCGGCGTCACGATCGGCATGGAGGACGTCATCGCTCCGCCGCGCAAGGCGGAGATCCTGGCGAAGTACGAGAAGGAAGCCGACCGGATCGACAAGCAGTACCAGCGTGGTCTGATGACCGCCGAGGAGCGTCGCGGCGAGCTCATCGAGATCTGGACCAAGGCGACCAACGAGGTCGCCAAGGAGATGGACACCGCGCTGCCGCAGGAGAACCCACTGTGGAAGATGATCAACTCGGGTGCCCGCGGTAACCTGCTCCAGCTCCGGCAGATCGCGGCGATCCGTGGTCTGGTGGCCAACCCGAAGGGCGAGATCATCCCGCGGCCGATCAAGGCCAGCTACCGGGAGGGTCTGTCCGTGCTGGAGTACTTCATCTCCACGCACGGTGCCCGTAAGGGTCTCGCCGACACCGCGCTGCGGACCGCTGACTCGGGTTACCTGACCCGTCGTCTGGTGGACGTCTCGCAGGACGTGATCATCCGCGAGGAGGACTGCGGCACCGACCGGGCGATCCCGATGCAGATCGGTGAGCGCCTGGAGGGTGGCAAGCTGGTCGTGCACGAGCACGCCGAGACCAGCGTGCACGCCCGTACCCTGGCCGACGACATCAAGGGGCCGGACGGCACCGTCGTCGCCGAGCGGGGTCAGGACATCAACTCCATCGGGGTCGACAAGATCGTCGCCGCCGGCGTGGAGACGGTCCGGGTGCGCAGTGTGCTCACCTGCGAGTCGAAGCTGGGTGTCTGCGGTGCCTGCTACGGGCGCTCGCTGCCGACCGGCAAGACCGTGGACGTCGGCGAGGCGGTCGGCATCATCGCCGCCCAGTCGATCGGTGAGCCGGGTACGCAGCTGACGATGCGTACCTTCCACACCGGTGGTGTCGCGGGTGAGGACATCACCCAGGGTCTGCCGCGTGTCCAGGAAATCTTCGAGGCTCGGGTCCCGAAGGGTAAGGCGCCCATCGCCGACACCCCCGGCCGGATCCGGATCGAGGACGGCGAGCGCTCGCGGAAGATCATCGTGGTTCCGGACGACGGCAGCGAGGAGATCGTCTACGACAAGATCTCCAAGCGGGTCCGGCTGCGGACCCACGACGGCGGTCACGTCGCGGTCGGCGAGAAGCTGACCGAGGGCACCATCGACCCGCACGAGCTTCTGCGGATCATGGGTCCGCGGGCGGTCCAGGTCCACCTGACCCAGGAGGTCCAGGAGGTCTACCGCTCGCAGGGTGTGCTCATCCACGACAAGCACATCGAGATCATCATTCGCCAGATGCTCAAGCGGGTGACGGTCATCGACTCCGGCTCGACCGAGTTCCTGCCGGGTGTGCTGGTCGACCGGGCACTGTTCGAGTCGGAGAACCGCCGGCTCGTCTCGGAGGGCGGCGAGCCTGCCGCCGGCCGTCCGGTGCTGATGGGTATCACCAAGGCCTCGCTGGCCACCGACTCCTGGCTCTCCGCGGCCTCCTTCCAGGAGACCACCCGGGTGCTGACCGACGCTGCGATCAACTCGCGCAGCGACTCGCTGGTCGGCCTCAAGGAGAACGTGATCATCGGCAAGCTCATCCCGGCCGGTACCGGTATCAGCAAGTACCGCAACGTCCGGGTGGAGCCGACCGAGGAGGCCAAGGCCAAGGTCTACTCGATGACCGGGTACCCGGAGACCGACTACGGGTTCGGGCCGGCCAGCGGGCAGGCTGTGCCGCTGGACGACTTCGACTTCGGGTCGTACCGCTAAGCACCAACGCACGACGAGGCCCCCGGCATCCGCCGGGGGTCTCGTCGCGTCCGGACCTGCCCACCCGCAGGCCGGGTTCGGCATGATGGAGGCATGACGACCGCACCCGGGCAGGTGTCCGTGGCGCAGCAGAGCCCGCGCCACCCGCTCGATCCCGACCCGGCCCGCAGCACGAAGGCGCGGGCTGTCTTCGCGCTGGGCCTGCTCGGCCTGCTGACCGGCCTGTTCATCGGCGGGGTGGTACCCGCCACGGTGGCGCTCCAGTTGGCCAGGCAGGCGCGCCGGGAGGCGTACGCCTCGGGGGGCTTTCTGACCGGCGGGGCCTGGCTGCGGCGCGGGGAGCGGATGGCCTGGGCGGGTCTGGTGCTGGTCGCGGTCAGCGTGGTGGCCGCGGTGGTGGTCGGCGTGGTCCGGTTGGCCGGTGCGCCGTTCGGCCACGACTACCCCTCGAACATGGACTGAGCGGCCCGCAGCCGCCGGCGGCGGCGCCCCCGGCGGTAGCCTGGCCGGTGTCCGCCGCGCGGCGGTGGCGGCCCTGTCGACAGGAGGACCTCGTGACGGAACCGGCGCGGCCCCCGGACGAACCAGCCGGGAATCCTGGCGCGCCGGACCGGGCCCCGGGCCCGTCCGAGCCGAGCGGCTGGGCGCGGCCCGATCCGACCGGGCAGCCGGGCTCGCCCGCCGCCTTCCCCGACCCGGGTACGGCGCCGGCGTCCTCGCCTCAGTGGGGTGCCCCGATCCCGTCCGTGCCGGGTGGGGGCACGCCACCACCGCCCGCGCCGTCGTCCGGACCGACGGGCGGGTATGGGGCGCCTACGGGCTGGGGACAGCCGCCGGCGGGTCATGCCCCCGCATGGGGTGCGGCGCCGGGCCGGTCGGTGCCGCCGCCACCGACCGACGACCAGCGCCGGCCGCCGAAGCGGGTGGAGCAGGTACCCGGCACGCCGTTCGGCGTGGTGTACCTGGACGTGCCACCGGTCACCTCCGGGCTGGCCGTCGGGGCGCTGGTGGCCGGGATCGCGTCGCTCCTCGTCGCGCTGCTGGTGACCTGCTTCGGGGTGGCCTTCTCGAACTACGGAGGGGCGTGGGCGTCCGGGGCGTTCGCCGTACTCGGCGTGCTGGCCGGGGTGGCCGCGGTCGTCGCCGGCCTGCTCGGTCAGCGGCAGATCCGCCGGCCGGCTCCACCACCCGCCGTCCGCTTCACCGGCCGCGGCCTGGCGGTGGCGGGGATCAGCTGCGGTGCGGGGGGAGCGCTGCTCAGCCTGCTGGGCCTGGGCCTGGCGCTGGTGATCTCCCTGGCGTGAGGCTGGTCACCGTCGGATCAGCCCTCCGGCGGGGGGCAGCGCAGGTGGCGCACCAGGTCGCGGGTGCCCGGGATGGGGGCGACGGGTGGTCCGGCGGGGAAGCCGGTACACTTGTAGTCGTAGGTGCCCATCGCGGGCGACGGGGCAGGACGAGATCCGGCTGGCGGGTGTGAGTCATTCGCCGGGCCATTCCGTTTTGACCTGTGCGGCTGTGGTAGGTAGTCTTTCCCCTTGTGCCCGGGCGTGCCCGGGCAACTCGTGCGTGCGCTGGTTCCGGAGTCCGGACGGCGGCACGACAAGCCAAAGATCCGGGGCGGGGCGACCCGCGTGCCGGTGACAGACCCCGGTACGCCGCGAAAGCGTCCGCACCGGGACCGTGAGCTGGGCGACACGCCCGACCGCGGGTGCCGGGACCGCCGCAAGGTGGCCCTGGTCGGAATGTAGGAGAGCCGGTCATCAGGCCGGCTAACGAGCAGACGGCGCGGCCGCAAGACTGCGGCCGAAGGGAGCGGAGAAACCCGGTGCCCACGATCCAGCAGCTGGTCCGAAAGGGCCGCCAAGCAAAGACGAGCAAGACCAAGACCCCGGCGCTGAAGGGTTCCCCTCAGCGGCGCGGCGTGTGCACCCGCGTGTACACCACCACCCCCAAGAAGCCGAACTCGGCGCTGCGCAAGGTCGCTCGTGTGAAGCTCAGCAGCCAGATCGAGGTGACCGCCTACATCCCGGGCGTCGGTCACAACCTGCAGGAGCACTCGATCGTGCTCGTTCGCGGCGGCCGGGTGAAGGACCTCCCCGGCGTGCGTTACAAGATCGTTCGCGGCTCGCTGGACACCCAGGGTGTCCGCAACCGCAAGCAGGCGCGCAGCCGTTACGGCGCGAAGAAGGAGAAGAGCTGACATGCCGCGTAAGGGACCCGCTCCGCGGCGGCCACTGGTCGCTGACCCGGTGTACAACTCGCCGCTGGTCACCCAGCTGGTGAACAAGATCCTGCTCCGTGGCAAGCGTCAGCTCGCCGAATCCATCGTGTACGCGGCCCTCGAGGGCTGCCGCGAGAAGTCCGGCACCGACCCGGTCGTCACCCTCAAGCGGGCGATGGACAACGTCAAGCCGACCCTCGAGGTGCGCAGCCGTCGTGTCGGTGGCGCCACCTACCAGGTTCCGGTCGAGGTCCGTCCCACCCGGGCGACCACGCTGGGCCTGCGCTGGCTGGTCACCTACTCCCGCGCCCGGCGCGAGAAGACCATGGTCGAGCGGCTGATGAACGAGCTGCTGGACGCGAGCAACGGCCTCGGTGCCGCCGTCAAGCGGCGCGAGGACACGCACAAGATGGCCGAGTCCAACAAGGCCTTCGCGCACTACCGCTGGTAACACCCTGGTTCCGGCGCCCTCGGGCGCCGGAACCGCCACCAGTTGAGTCGAGACGACGATAAGTAGGGATTGAAGTGGCCGCCGCAGACGCGCTCGCCAACGTACGCAACATCGGCATCATGGCGCACATCGATGCCGGTAAGACCACGACCACCGAGCGGATCCTGTTCTACACCGGCATCACGTACAAGATCGGTGAGGTCCACGAGGGCGCTGCCGTCATGGACTGGATGGAGCAGGAGCAGGAGCGTGGTATCACCATCACCTCCGCTGCTACCAAGTGTGAGTGGAAGGGCCACACGATCCAGATCATCGACACGCCTGGCCACGTCGACTTCACGGTCGAGGTCGAGCGGTCGCTGCGGGTGCTGGATGGTGCGGTCGCGGTCTACGACGGTGTCGCCGGCGTGGAGCCGCAGACGGAGAACGTCTGGCGGCAGGCCGACAAGTACAACGTCCCGCGGATGTGCTTCGTCAACAAGCTCGACCGGACCGGCGCCGACTTCTTCCGCTGCGTGCAGATGATGATCGACCGGCTCAACGCCACCCCGCTGGTGCTCCAGATCCCGATCGGGCTCGAGGGCGACCACATCGGCGTCGTCGACCTGATCGGCATGCGCGCTCTCACCTGGCGTGGGGAGACCCAGAAGGGTGACGACTACGCGATCGAGGAGATCCCGGCCGAGCTGGCCGACTCCGCGGCCGAGTGGCGCGAGAAGCTGATGGAGACCCTGGCCGACGTCGACGACTCGGTGATGGAGAAGTACCTGGAAGGCGACGAGGTCTCCGTTGAGGAGATCAAGGCCGCCATCCGGCGTGCCACCATCGCTGGCAAGGCCAACCCGGTGCTCTGCGGCTCGGCGTTCAAGAACAAGGGCGTCCAGCCCATGCTCGACGCCGTGGTCGACTTCCTGCCGTCGCCGCTGGACGTTCCGGCCATCGAGGGTACGGCTCCCGATGGCGAGACCCCGCTGATCCGGAAGCCGTCCAAGTCGGAGCCCTTCTCCGGCCTGGCCTTCAAGATCCAGACGGACAAGCACCTCGGCAAGCTCACCTACGTCCGGGTCTACTCCGGCCTGCTCGAGTCCGGCTCCCAGGTGGTCAACTCCACCAAGGACCGCAAGGAGCGGATCGGCAAGATCTACCAGATGCACGCCAACAAGCGGGAAGAGCGTCCGTCGGCGCAGGCCGGCGACATCATCGCCGTGCAGGGTCTCAAGCAGACCACCACCGGCGACACCCTCTCCGACCCGGCGAACCCGGTGATCCTGGAGTCGATGACCTTCCCGGAGCCGGTCATCTCGGTGGCGATCGAGCCGAAGACCAAGTCCGACCAGGAGAAGCTGGGCACGGCCATCCAGCGGCTGGCCGAGGAGGACCCGACCTTCCGCGTCCGGCTGGACGAGGAGACCGGTCAGACGGTCATCTCCGGCATGGGTGAGCTGCACCTGGACATCCTTGTCGACCGGATGCGGCGTGAGTTCAACGTCGAGGCCAACGTCGGCAAGCCGCAGGTGGCGTACCGCGAGACGATCCGCCGCAAGGTGGAGAAGATCGAGTACACCCACAAGAAGCAGACCGGTGGTTCCGGCCAGTACGCCCGCGTGATCGTGAGCGTCGAGCCGCTGCCGCTGGACAACGACTCGCCGACCTACGAGTTCGCCAACGCTGTCAGCGGTGGCCGCATCCCGCGGGAGTTCATCCCGTCGGTGGACGCCGGTGCGCAGGACGCCCTGCAGTACGGCATCCTGGCAGGCTTCCCGCTGGTCGGTGTGAAGCTGACCCTGCTGGACGGCCAGTACCACGAGGTCGACTCCTCGGAAATGGCATTCAAGATCGCCGGTTCGATGGTGATGAAGGAGGCGGCCCGCAAGGCCGACCCCGCGTTGCTCGAGCCGATGATGGCCGTTGAAGTCACCACTCCTGAGGAGAACATGGGTGACGTCATCGGCGACCTCAACTCCCGCCGTGGCATCATCCAGGCGATGGAGGAGCGCAGTGGCGCCCGCATCGTCCGGGCTCTGGTGCCGTTGTCGGAGATGTTCGGCTACGTCGGCGACCTGCGGTCGAAGACCCAGGGCCGGGCTAGCTACAGCATGCAGTTCGACTCCTACGCCGAGGTTCCGCAGAGCGTCGCGAAGGAGATCATCGCCAAGGCAACGGGCGAGTAACGCTCTGAGCAGGTGATTCGTGGTTGGTCGCGGGAGGTTTCACCCGCCCGCGGCCACCACGATCGGATTGCGTGAGACCGGGCCTGTAGGCTTCATCGCCGCAGAACCCACAAAAGCTCTCCGGTCGTTCAGGCCGGAAAGGCTGTCGACAGAGTCCTAAGCGCCGACCGGCGCGCCGGGCGTACGAACCAAGAAGTCCACAGGAGGACACCAGTGGCGAAGGCTAAGTTCGAGCGGACTAAGCCGCACGTCAACATCGGCACCATTGGTCACATCGACCACGGTAAGACGACGCTGACGGCGGCCATCACCAAGGTCCTGCACGACCAGTACCCGGACCTGAACCCCTACACGCCGTTCGACGAGATCGACAAGGCGCCGGAGGAGAAGGCCCGCGGCATCACGATCTCGATCGCGCATGTCGAGTACCAGACCGAGTCGCGGCACTACGCGCACGTCGACTGCCCTGGGCACGCCGACTACATCAAGAACATGATCACCGGTGCCGCGCAGATGGACGGCGCGATCCTGGTGGTGGCGGCGACTGACGGCCCGATGCCGCAGACCCGCGAGCACGTGCTGCTGGCCCGTCAGGTCGGTGTGCCGTACATCGTCGTGGCGCTCAACAAGAGCGACATGGTCGATGACGAGGAGCTCCTGGAGCTCGTCGAGCTCGAGGTCCGCGAGCTGCTCTCCTCGCAGGAGTACCCGGGTGACGACCTGCCGGTCGTGCGGGTTTCGGCGCTGAAGGCCCTCGAGGGTGACCCCGAGTGGACCGGCAAGCTGCTGGACCTGATGACCGCGGTCGACACCTCGATCCCGCAGCCGGAGCGCGATGTCGACAAGCCGTTCCTGATGCCGGTCGAGGACGTGTTCACGATCACCGGTCGTGGCACCGTCGTCACCGGTCGGGTCGAGCGCGGCGTTCTCCTGCCGAACGAGGATGTTGAGCTCGTCGGTATCCGGGAGAAGAGCTTCAAGACCAAGGTCACCGCGATCGAGATGTTCCGGAAGACCCTGGACGACGCCCGCGCAGGCGAGAACGTCGGTCTGCTGCTGCGTGGCACCAAGCGCGACGAGGTCGAGCGCGGCATGGTCGTCGTGAAGCCGGGCTCGAACACCCCGCACACGGAGTTCGAGGCGACGGTCTACATCCTCTCCAAGGAGGAGGGCGGCCGGCACACCCCGTTCTTCCAGAACTACCGCCCGCAGTTCTACTTCCGGACCACGGACGTCACCGGTGTCGTCACCCTCCCCGAGGGCACCGAGATGGTCATGCCGGGTGACAACACTTCCATGACGGTGAAGCTGATCCAGCCCATCGCCATGGAGGACAACCTCAAGTTCGCGATCCGCGAGGGTGGCCGCACCGTCGGCGCCGGGTTCGTCACCAAGATCTTGAAGTGAACTAGGTAACCCCGATTAGACCCGCCGCCGGTCGTGCGGCATACTAGTCAGGTTGCGTAACGACAGTTCGTCGCCTGTGTTCGGCCTTCGCTGAACCTCCGGGTGGCGGCACAGTCGAGCGTTGGGGTGGTTGGTGACCCTGGGTCGCCAACCACCCTCGCACGGCGTTCAGGTCGCGTAATGCGATCGGCGCCTTGACCCACCGCGCGGTCAGGACCGCTCCGGAGTTCCGGGGCGGAGCCCGGCCCGAGGGCGCGACACGCCCGACCGCGGGGGTCGGCGAAGTGGGCCTGTGCCAGCCGGCACAGGCGCCCGCAACACAGCGGCATCGAGAGAAGGAACAGAAGCCACCATGGCGGGACAGAAGATCCGCATCCGGCTCAAGGCCTATGACCACGAGGTCGTCGACTCCTCGGCTCGGAAGATCGTCGAGACGGTGACGCGCACCGGGGCGCAGGTCGCGGGCCCGGTGCCGCTGCCCACGGAGATCAACCGTTTCTGCGTTATCCGCTCGCCGCACAAGTACAAGGACTCGCGCGAGCACTTCGAGATGCGCACGCACAAGCGGCTGATCGACATCATCGACCCGACTCCGAAGACGGTCGACTCGCTCATGCGCCTCGACCTGCCGGCTGGCGTCGACATCGAGATCAAGCTGTAGGGACCGGACAAATGGACAGGCAAGTCAAGGGGATCCTGGGCGCCAAGCTCGGCATGACCCAGGTCTGGGACAACAACCGTGTTGTTCCCGTGACCGTGGTCGAGGCCGGCCCGTGCGTCATCAGCCAGGTTCGTAGCGCCGAGAAGGACGGTTACTCCGCGGTCCAGCTGGCGTACGGCATCATCGACCCGCGCAAGGTCAAGAAGCCGATCAGCGGGCACTACGCGAAGGCGGACGTGGCGCCGCGCCGGCACATCGTCGAGCTGCGCACCACGGACGCTGGGGAGTACTCGCTCGGCCAGGAGGTCACGGTCGACGAGTTCCCGGCCGGCGTCACGATCGACGTCACCGGCAAGACCAAGGGCAAGGGCTACGCCGGTCCGATGAAGCGGCACGGCTTCCACGGTCTGCGTGCCAGCCACGGTGTCGAGCGCAAGCACCGCTCGCCCGGTTCCATCGGCGCCTGCGCCACTCCGGGTCGTGTCTTCAAGGGCACCCGGATGGCCGGCCGGATGGGTGGCGTGCGGTACACCGTGCAGAACCTCACCGTCCAGGCGGTCGACACCGAGAACAACCTCCTGCTCGTCCGTGGTGCCATTCCTGGTCCCAAGGGCGCGCTGGTTCTGGTCCGTACCGCGGCCAAGAGCAAGGTGAAGAAGGGCGGTGCGGCCAAGTGACCACCGTTGACGTGCGCACCGTCGAAGGCAGCACCAGCGGCTCCGTCGAGCTGCCGGCTGACATCTTCGACGTGCAAGCCAACGTCGCGCTGATGCACCAGGTCGTGGTGGCCCAGCTCGCGGCGGCCCGACAGGGCACGCACAAGGCCAAGACCCGCGGCGAGGTCGCCGGTGGCGGCAAGAAGCCGTACAAGCAGAAGGGCACCGGTCGCGCCCGGCAGGGCTCGATCCGCGCGCCGCAGTTCGCCGGCGGTGGCGTGGTGCACGGTCCCGTGCCGCGCGACTACAGCCAGCGGACCCCGAAGAAGATGAAGGCCGCCGCGCTGCGGGGTGCCCTCTCCGACCGGGCCCGCGCCGGGCAGGTGCACGTCGTCGAGGCGTTCGTCTCGGGCGAGAAGCCGTCGACCAAGGCGGCCCTGGCCACGCTGACCAAGCTCACCGAGGCCCGTCGGGTCCTGGTCGTGCTGAGCAGCACCGACGAGCTGAACTGGGTGTCCCTGCGCAACGAGCCGCGGGTGCACCTGATCGAGTCCGGCCAGCTGAACACGTACGACGTGCTGGTGGCCGACGACGTGGTCTTCACCAAGGACGCCCTGGACGAGTTCCTGGGCGTGCCCGCCGAGACCACCGAGGAGGGTGGCAAGTGAGCACCATCGCCGACCCGCGCGACATCATCGTGGCGCCGGTCGTCTCGGAGAAGAGCTACAGCGAGCTGAACCGGAACTGGTACACCTTCCTGGTGCACCCGGACGCGAACAAGACCGAGATCAAGATCGCTATCCAGCAGATCTTCAACGTCCGCGTCCTGACGGTCAACACGCTCAACCGCCAGGGTAAGCGCAAGCGCACCAAGACCGGCTTCGGTCAGCGCAAGGCGACCAAGCGGGCGATCGTGAAGCTGGCTGACGGTGACCGTATCGAGGCCTTCGGCGGCCCGGTCAGCTGAGGGGTGTAGACAATGGCTATCCGTAAATACAAGCCGACGACGCCGGGCCGACGAGGCTCCAGTGTCGCCGACTTCGCCGAGATCACCCGGTCCACGCCGGAGAAGTCGCTGCTGGCTCCGTTGCCGAAGAAGGGCGGGCGTAACGCCCACGGCCGGATCACCACGCGGCACCACGGTGGCGGTCACAAGCGCCAGTACCGTCTGATCGACTTCAAGCGGGTCGACAAGGACGGCGTGCCGGCGAAGGTCGCTCACATCGAGTACGACCCGAACCGCACGGCGCGCATCGCGCTGCTGCACTACGCCGACGGCGAGAAGCGGTACATCCTCGCGCCGAAGGACATGAAGCAGGGCGACCGCGTCGAGTCCGGCCCGGGCGCCGACATCAAGCCCGGCAACAACCTGCCGCTGCGCAACATCCCGGTCGGTACCACGATTCACAACGTGGAGCTGCGTCCGGGTGGCGGGGCCAAGCTGGCCCGGTCCGCCGGCGTCGGTATCCAGCTGCTCGGCCGGGAGGGCGCGTACGCGACCCTGCGTATGCCGTCCGGTGAGATCCGGCGGGTGGACGTGCGCTGCCGCGCCAGCGTCGGCGAGATCGGCAACGCCGATCAGTCGAACATCAACTGGGGCAAGGCCGGCCGGATGCGGTGGAAGGGCAAGCGCCCGACCGTCCGTGGTGTCGCCATGAACCCGGTCGACCACCCGCACGGTGGTGGTGAGGGTAAGACCTCCGGTGGTCGCCACCCGGTCAACCCGCAGGGTAAGCCCGAGGGCCGCACCCGCCGTAAGGGCCAGCCGAGTGACCGGCTGATCGTCCGCCGTCGCTACGCCACGCGTAAGCGCGGCTGAGGGAGATAAGACATGCCTCGCAGCCTGAAGAAGGGCCCGTTCGTCGACGACCACCTGCTCAAGAAGGTGGAAGTTCAGAACGACAAGGGCTCGAAGAACGTGATCAAGACCTGGTCGCGGCGCTCGACGATCATCCCGGAGATGCTCGGGCACACGATCGCGGTGCACGACGGACGCAAGCACGTCCCGGTGTTCGTGACCGAGGCGATGGTCGGGCACAAGCTCGGCGAGTTCGCGCTGACCCGCACGTTCAAGGGTCACGAGAAGGACGACCGGAAGAGCCGTCGGCGCTGACGCCGCGGGCATACGGATAGAGGGAACAAGGGGTTACAGCGATGCCAGGAAAGGGCGACGCTCCGGTGCTTCCGGGCGCGCGGGCGGTTGCGCGGCACGTGCGCATCTCGCCGATGAAGGCGCGCCGGGTGGTCAACCTCGTCCGCGGCCTGCCCGCGAAGGAGGCTCTCACGGTGCTGCAGTTCGCGCCGCAGGCTGCGAGCGAGCAGGTGTACAAGGTGCTCGCTAGCGCGATCGCCAACGCGGAGAACAACGAGCGGCTGGACCCCGATGCGCTGCTCGTGAGCGAGGCGTTCGTGGACGAGGGCCCGACGATGAAGCGGTTCCAGCCGCGGGCGCAGGGCCGGGCGTACCGGATCCGCAAGCGCACCTGCCACATCACCGTGGCGGTCGAGGCGGTCGCGCCGGCAGCGCCGAGGAAGGCCGCGGCGAAGAAGGCCGCCCCGGCGACGCAGGCCGCACCGGCCGAAGCGCAGAGCAAGACGGAGGACGCCGAGTAATGGGTCAGAAGGTTCACCCCACTGGGTTCCGGCTCGGCATCTCGACCGACTGGAAGTCCCGCTGGTTCGCGGACAAGCTCTACAAGGACTACATCGGCGAGGATGTCAAAATCCGCCGGATGATGTCCAAGGGCCTGGAGCGCGCCGGCATTTCCAAGGTCGACATCGAGCGCACCCGCGACCGGGTCCGGGTCGACATCCACACCGCGCGGCCGGGCATTGTCATCGGCCGTAAGGGTGCGGAGGCCGACCGGATCCGCGGCGAGCTCGAGAAGCTCACCGGCAAGCAGGTGCAGCTGAACATCATCGAGGTGAAGAACCCCGAGTCGGACGCACAGCTTGTCGCGCAGGGCGTGGCCGAGCAGCTGTCCAGCCGGGTCAGCTTCCGTCGGGCGATGCGCAAGGCCATGCAGTCCGCGATGAAGAACCCGGTCTGCAAGGGCATTCGGGTGCAGGTCTCGGGTCGTCTCGGCGGCGCCGAGATGAGCCGGACCGAGTTCTACCGCGAGGGCCGGGTTCCGCTGCACACGCTGCGGGCCAACATCGAGTACGGCTTCTTCGAGGCTCGTACCACCTTCGGCCGGATCGGCGTGAAGGTCTGGATCTACAAGGGCGACGCGGTTCCGGGCCGGGAGGCTCCGGCCGAGGCGGGTCCGTCTCGTCCGCGTCGTGGTGAGCGTGGCGACCGTCCGGAGCGGCCGCGCCGTGGTCGGTCCGGTTCGTCCGGCACGACTGCCGGTGGCACCGAGGCCGGCCGGGCTGCCGCGACCACCATCGCGCAGCAGGCCGAGACTCCGAGCGGCGAGCCGGTCGACAGCGCTGCTGTCGCCGCCAAGGCTTCCGCTCCGGCAGAAACGCAGCAGGAGGGCTGACAGATGCTGATGCCGCGCAAGCCCCCGAAGGGCTTCCGCAAGCCGCACCACCCGGACCGCAGTGGCGCGTCCAAGGGTGGTAACCGGGTGGTGTTCGGCGAGTTCGGGATCCAGGCTCTCGAGCCGGCGTACGTGACCAACCGCCAGATCGAGTCAGCGCGTATCGCGATGACCCGTCACATCAAGCGTGGTGGCAAGGTCTGGATCACGATCTTCCCGGACCAGGCCCTCACCAAGAAGCCCGCCGAGACCCGGATGGGTTCCGGTAAGGGCTCGCCCGAGTGGTGGGTCGCGAACGTCAAGCCGGGGCGGGTGCTCTTCGAGATGTCCTTCCCCAACGAGCAGATTGCGCGAGAGGCCATGCGTCGCGCGATCCACAAGCTCCCGATGAAGTGCCGCATTGTTACGCGCGAAGTGGGTGAATCCTGATGGCAGCGGGCGTTAAGGCGACCGAGCTGCGTGAGCTCTCCGAAGAGGAGCTGGTCACGAAGCTGCGGGAGGCCAAGGCGGAGCTGTTCAACCTCCGCGTGCAGGCCGCAACCGGGCAGCTGGACAACAACCGGCGGCTGCAGGTCATCCGTCGGGAGATCGCCCGGATCTACACGATCATGCGTGAGCGTGAGCTGGGGCTCTCGGCCGCGCCGACTGAGGTGACTGCATCATGACCGACGAGAACACCACCGCCACCGTGCGGGCTCGCCGCAAGGTCCGTGAGGGCCTCGTGGTGAGTGACAAGATGGACAAGACCGTCGTGGTCGAGGTCGAGGACCGGGTCAGGCACGCGCTGTACGGCAAGATCATGCGCCGGACCAGCAAGCTGAAGGTCCACGACGAGCAGAACGCCGCCGGCACCGGCGACCGGGTCCTGATCATGGAGACCCGGCCGCTGAGCGCCACCAAGCGTTGGCGGATCGTGGAAGTCCTGGAAAAGGCCAAGTAGCGAAAGCTCGAGCTCGCCCGGCGTTGCGTCGGGCGTTGGTTCCGCCAGGCTCCGGCCGCCACGGCGGCCGGAGAACCGGCAGACATAGGAGATAGACGTGATTCAGCAGGAGTCGCGACTGCGCGTCGCCGACAACACGGGTGCTCGGGAGATCCTGTGCATCCGGGTTCTCGGTGGCTCCGGTCGGCGCTACGCGAGCATCGGCGACGTCATCGTGGCCACCGTCAAGGACGCGATCCCGGGTGCCGGTGTGAAGAAGGGCGACGTCGTCAAGGCGGTCATCGTCCGCACCGCCAAGGAGAAGCGGCGGCCGGACGGTTCGTACATCCGCTTCGACGAGAACGCCGCCGTCATCATCAAGGACGGCGGGGACCCGCGCGGTACCCGCATCTTCGGCCCGGTGGGCCGGGAGCTGCGGGACAAGCGGTTTATGAAGATTATTTCCCTCGCGCCGGAGGTGTTGTGACCGTGAAGGTCAAGAAGGGCGACACGGTCGTCGTCATCACCGGCAAGGACAAGGGTGCCAAGGGCAAGGTCATTGCGGCCTACCCGCGGCAGGACAAGGTCCTGGTCGAGGGCGTGAACCGGGTCAAGAAGCACACCCGCATCAGCACCACCCAGCGTGGCGCCAAGACCGGCGGCATCGTCACCCAGGAGGCCGCGATCCACGTCTCGAACGTGCAGGTCCTGGACTCCGACGGCAAGCCGACCCGCGTCGGTTACCGGATCGACGACAACGGCCAGAAGGTCCGCATCGCGCGTAGCACCGGTAAGGACCTGTGATGACCACGGCTACCGAAAAGACCATGCCGCGCCTCAAGGAGCGGTACCGCAACGAGATCGCGGCGCAGCTGCGTGAGCAGCACAGCTACGGCAACCCCATGCAGGTGCCGCGGCTGGTCAAGATCGTCGTCAACATGGGTGTCGGCGAGGCTGCTCGCGACGCCAAGCTGATCGACGGCGCGGTCCGCGACCTCGCCACGATCACCGGCCAGAAGCCGCAGGTGCGGCGGGCGACCAAGTCCATCGCGCAGTTCAAGCTCCGCGAGGGCATGCCGATCGGCGCGAAGGTGACCCTTCGCGGCGACCGGATGTGGGAGTTCATGGACCGGCTGCTGTCCATCGCGCTGCCGCGTATCCGCGACTTCCGCGGTCTGGACGGGCGCAAGCTCGACGGGCACGGCAACTACACGTTCGGCCTGACCGAGCAGTCGGTGTTCCACGAGATCGACCAGGACCGGATCGATCGCCAGCGGGGCATGGACATCACGGTGGTCACCACCGCCACGACCGACGACGAGGGCCGGGCGCTGCTCAAGCTCCTGGGCTTCCCGTTCAAGGAGAACTGAGATGGCCAAGAAGGCGCTGATCATCAAGGCGGCCGCGAAGCCGAAGTTCTCGGTTCGCGCCTACACCCGCTGCCAGCGGTGCGGGCGTCCGAAGGCGGTCTACCGCAAGTTCGGTCTCTGCCGGGTGTGCATCCGGGAGATGGCCCACCGCGGTGAGCTGCCGGGTGTGTCCAAGGCTTCCTGGTAAGGGCGACCGCGTCCCGGCTGTAGGCCGGGAACTCCTGCACCGATTAGGTATTGCTCTTCGCCGTAGGCCCGGGGTCGATGCCCCGGGAACCCCGGCGAGAAAGGCTGACGAAATCCATGACGATGACCGACCCGATCGCAGACATGCTCACGCGTCTGCGTAACGCCAACCAGGCGTACCACGACCAGGTGAAGATGCCCTACTCCAAGATCAAGGCGAACATTGCCGAGGTCCTGAAGGCCGAGGGTTACATCGCCACCTGGTCGGTCGAGGAGCCCGAGGAGGGCGCCGTCGGCAAGCGACTGGTCGTCGAGCTGAAGTACGGCCAGAACCGCGAGCGGAGCCTGGCCGGCATCAAGCGCGTGTCCAAGCCCGGTCTCCGGGTGTACGCCAAGTCGGACGGGCTCCCCCGGGTGCTCGGTGGGCTGGGCGTGGCGATCATTTCGACGTCCCAGGGGCTGCTGACCGACCGGCAGGCCCGCAAGCGGAGTGTTGGCGGGGAAGTCCTCGCCTTCGTCTGGTAACGGGAGACAGGTAGAAATGTCGCGAATTGGACGTAAGTCGATCCCGGTGCCAGCCGGCGTCGACATCACGATCGACGGGCAGACCGTCAAGGTCAAGGGCCCGAAGGGCCAGCTCCAGCACACCCTCGCCGAGCCGATCACGATCGAGCGGGCCGAGGATGGGCAGCTGAGCGTCAACCGCCCGAACGATGAGCGCAAGGCCAAGGAACTGCACGGCCTGAGCCGTACGCTTATCGCCAACATGATCGTCGGCGTGACCGAGGGCTACCGCAAGAGCCTGGAGATCGCCGGCACCGGTTACCGGGTCACCGCCAAGGGCACGGATCTCGAGTTCGCGCTCGGGTTCTCGCACCCGGTGGTTGTTCCCGCGCCGGCGGGCATCACCTTCACGGTGGAGCGGCCGACCCTGTTCCACGTGGCCGGCATCGACAAGCAGCAGGTCGGCGAGATCGCCGCCAACATCCGGAAGATCCGTCCGCCGGAGCCCTACAAGGGCAAGGGCGTGAAGTACCAGGGCGAGGTCATCCGCCGCAAGGCCGGAAAGGCAGGTAAGAAGTGAGCGCCACGCTGCTCAAGCGCCGCCGCGGTGTCGCCGCCAAGCGCGCCATTGGGCGTGCGCGTCGGCACTTCCGCGTCCGCAAGAACGTCAGCGGTACGGCCGAGCGTCCGCGCCTGGTCGTCACCCGCTCCCTGCGGCACATGGTCGCCCAGGTCGTCGACGACACCAAGGGTCACACCCTGGCGTCGGCGTCGACCCTGGACGCCTCGCTGCGCGGTGCCGAGGGCGACAAGAGCGCCCTTGCCGGCAAGGTGGGCGCGCTGCTCGCCGAGCGGGCCAAGGCCGCCGGCGTTTCCAAGGTCGTCTTCGACCGCGGTGGCAACCGGTACGCGGGGCGAGTCGCCGCGCTTGCCGATGCTGCCCGCGAAGCCGGGCTCGAGTTCTAACAACCCCGTCACGAGAGATAAGGAAGGCTGCTGATGCCAGGTCAACAGCGCCGTGGCGGCGGGTCCGGTGGCAACGAGGGTGGTCGCCGCGACAACCGCCGTGAGGGCGGCCGCGGAAACGCGCCCGTCGAGAAGACCCCGCACCTCGAGCGGGTCGTCGCGATCAACCGCGTCGCCAAGGTCGTGAAGGGTGGTCGTCGCTTCAGCTTCACCGCCCTGGTGATCGTGGGCGACGGCGACGGCACGGTCGGCGTGGGCTACGGAAAGGCCAAGGAGGTGCCCGCGGCCATCGCCAAGGGTGTCGAGGAGGCCAAGAAGCACTTCTTCAAGGTCCCGCGGATCGGTCAGTCGATCCCGCACCCGATCACGGGCGAGGCCGCCGCAGGCGTCGTGCTGCTCAAGCCGGCCTCGGCCGGTACGGGTGTCATCGCCGGTGGTCCGGTGCGCGCCGTGCTGGAGTGCGCCGGGATCCACGACGTGCTCTCGAAGAGCCTCGGCTCGTCGAACCCGATCAACATCGTGCACGCCACCGTGGCGGCCCTGAAGGGGCTTGAGTCCCCCGAGCAGGTCGCGGCGCGTCGTGGCCTGCCGGTGGAGGACGTCGCGCCGGCCGCCATGCTGGCGTCGCGTGCGGGGGTGGCGCACTGATGGCACGTCTGAAGGTCACCCAGCTCCGATCCGGCATTGGGACCAAGCAGAACCAGCGTGACTCGCTGCGTTCGCTCGGCCTCAAGCGGATCAACGACGTGGTGGTCAAGGAGGACCGGCCCGAGATCCGCGGCATGATCTTCACTGTGAGCCACCTCGTGAAGGTCGAGGAGGTCGAGTAATGACGATCAAGGTGCACCACCTGCGCCCGGCGCCCGGTTCCAAGACCGCGAAGACCCGTGTGGGTCGCGGTGAGGGTTCCAAGGGCAAGACCGCTGGTCGCGGTACCAAGGGTTCCAAGGCCCGCAAGAACATCTCGGCGGCGTTCGAGGGTGGGCAGATGCCCATCCACATGCGCCTTCCGAAGATGAAGGGCTTCAAGAACAAGTTCAAGGTGGTCTTCCAGGTGGTCAACCTGGACCGGCTCGCCGAGCTGTTCCCGAACGGCGGCCAGGTTGGCCCGCTGGAGCTGGTCGAGTCCGGTGCGGTCCGCAAGGGCCACCCGGTCAAGGTCCTCGGCACCGGGGACCTCGGCGGGGTGGCGCTCCAGGTGTCGGCGCACGCGTTCAGTGCGTCGGCCAAGGAGAAGATCGCCGCCGCCGGTGGCTCCACCACCGAGCTGTAAGGCGTACAACCCATGGCGCCCGTCCAGTTGTGAGCAACTGGCGGGCGCCATGGTCTGCCTGGGGCGTATGCGCCCGGTAATATCGGAATCGGTTTATGTAGCCGGGCGCATCTGCCCGGACCGGGATGAGGCTGTTAGAGTCCCATCCCAGCCATGGATTCCGGGCGCTCGCCCGGGATCCACCCCGACCCGCCAGGGATCACCGGCGGCCCGCCTCGCGCAGGAGGAAGAAGTTGCTGTCCGCCTTTCTCAGTGCGTTCCGTACGCCTGACCTGCGCAAGAAGCTGCTGTTCACAGTAGGCATCATCGCGGTCTACCGGCTGGGTGCAACGCTCCCCAGTCCGGGCGTCTCGTACGGCAACGTGCAGAAGTGCCTCGACACCCTCCAGGGTGAGTCGACGGGTGTGCTGAACCTGCTCAACCTCTTCTCCGGCGGAGCGCTGCTACAGCTCTCGGTCTTCGCGCTGGGCATCATGCCCTACATCACCGCGTCGATCATCCTGCAGCTGCTCACCGTCGTGATCCCGCGCCTGGAGCAGCTCCGCAAGGAGGGCCAGGCCGGCCAGGCAAAGATCACCCAGTACACCCGCTACCTGACCCTTGGTCTCGGTGTGCTGCAGGCTTCGGCGTTCGTGGCGCTGGCCCGCTCGGGGCAGCTCTTCCAGAACCGCTGCGACCAGTTCCCGATCATCCCCACGGGCACCGGCATCCCGGACTGGCTGACCCTGGTCATCCTGGTGATGACCATGACCGCTGGTACCGGCATGGTCATGTGGCTCGGTGAGCTGATCACCGACCGAGGCGTCGGCAACGGCATGTCCGTCCTGATCTTCACCTCGATCGCGGCCCGGCTGCCCAGCGAGGGCTGGCAGATCAAGACCAGCAAGGGCTGGGACATGTTCGCCCTGGTCATCGCGCTGGTCCTGGTGGTCATCACCGCGGTCACCTTCATCGAGCAGGCACAGCGCCGCATTCCGGTGCAGTACGCCAAGCGGATGATCGGCCGGCGGATGTACGGCGGCACCTCGACCTACATCCCGCTCAAGGTCAACCAGGCCGGTGTGATCCCGGTCATCTTCGGCTCGTCGCTGCTCTACCTGCCGCAGCTGGCCCTGCAGTTCTTCGATCAGACCGACCCGGGCAAGACCCAGGCGTGGATCCAGAACAACCTGGTCAACCCGAGTAGCCCGATCTACATCACGGTCTACTTCCTGATGATCATCTTCTTCACGTACTTCTACGTCTCGATCACGTTCAACCCGACCGAGGTCGCAGACAACATGAAGAAGTACGGCGGGTTCGTGCCGGGCATCCGCCCGGGCAAGCCGACCGCCGACTACCTGGACTTCATCCTCAGCCGGATCACCCTGCCGGGCGCGCTCTACCTCGGCGTCATCTCGATCCTGCCGAACTTCTTCTTCATCTGGCTGGACAACCAGCAGTACCAGAACTTCCCGTTCGGCGGCACCGCTGTGCTCATCATGGTCGGCGTCGGTCTGGAGACCGTGAAGCAGATCGAGAGCCAACTCATGCAGCGGAACTACGAAGGGTTCCTGCGGTAGATGAGACTCGTTCTGGTTGGCCCACCGGGCGCGGGCAAGGGCACACAGGCCGAGTTCGTCGCCGCCCATCTCTCGGTGCCGAAGATCTCGACCGGGGACATCTTCCGGTCGAACGTCACCCAGGGCACGCCGCTCGGCATCGAGGCGAAGCGGTACATGGACGCTGGCGAGCTGGTTCCGGACGAGGTGACCATCAACATGGTCCGGGACCGGCTGGCCGAGCCCGACGCCAGCGAGGGGTTCCTGCTCGACGGCTTCCCGCGGACCACTCCGCAGGCCGCCGCGCTGGACAAGCTCCTCGCCGACCTGGGCACCGCACTGGACCTGGTCCTGGAGCTGGTGGTCGACGACGACGAGGTGATCCGGCGGCTCTCCGGCCGGCGTACCTGTCGGGGCTGCGGCAAGATCTGGCACGTCGAGTTCGACGCCACCACCCGGCCCGACATCTGTGACCGGTGCGGCGCCGAGCTGTTCCAGCGCGACGACGACAAGCCGGAGACCATTGCCACCCGGCTGCGGGAGTACAGCGAGAAGACGGCCCCTCTGGTCGACTATTACGGCGCTCAGGGCAAGCTGGTCGGAATCGACGCCACCGGCCCGGTGGAGGACGTCACCACCCGGGCCATCGACGCGCTGCGGTCGTACGGCGGCTGAGGTCCCGCCGGGCCACGGCGGATAGAGTGCGAACAGCGGGGTACGTGCGACGTGCCCCGCTGTTCGGCAACGAAAGGTAATGGCTCCATGCGTCGTCCCCAGCTGGACATCCAGCTGAAGACCCCTGACCAGATCGAGAAGATGCGGGCCGCCGGGCTGGTGGTGGCCGAGGCGCTGCGCCGGATGCGCGACGCGGTGGCCCCCGGTGTGAGCACGGCCGACCTGGATGCCATCGCCGAGTCGACCATCCGCGAGGCGGGTGGCGTCCCGTCGTTCAAGGGCTACCACGGGTTTCCGGCGTCGATCTGCTCCTCGGTCAACGAGCAGGTCGTGCACGCCATCCCCTCGCCGGGGCAGGTGCTCCGGGACGGTGACCTGATCTCGATCGACTGCGGTGCGGTGCTGAACGGGTGGCACGGCGACTCCGCGATCACCGTCGGGGTCGGCGACGTCGACCCGGCGCTGCTCAAGATGGCCGAGGTTGCCGAGGACGCCATGTGGGCCGGCATCGCCGCCGCCGCACGCGGTGCGGCCAGCGGCAAGGGGCGGCTCACCGACATCTCCCACGCGGTGGAGACCGCGGTCCGCAAGGGCGGCCGGTACGGCATCGTCGACGGTTATGGCGGGCACGGCATCGGCACCGAGATGCACCAGGACCCGCACGTGCTCAACCACGGCCGTCCGGGCAAGGGCCCACGGCTGGTCCCCGGCATGGCACTGGCCATCGAGCCCATGATCACCATGGCGTCCCCGCGCACGGTCGAGCTCGCCGACGGCTGGACGGTGGTCACCCGGGACGGCTCGGTTGCGGCCCACGTCGAGCACTCGATGGCGCTGCTGCCCGACGGAGTCTGGGTGCTCACCGCGTTCGACGGCGGCCGGGCCCGACTCGGCGACCTGGTCACCGCACGCCAGCCCGCCGCCTCGACCGCCCCCTGACCAACACCTACCGCGACCCGGCCGGACGAGCGCCGGGCTGGCGACCCGGTCAGGCGAGCGCCGGCAGGGCCAGCGCCGGCAGGGCCAGCGCCGGAGGTCGCGGCGACCCGGGTGGATCAAGGCGGAACGACCGGGTGGGACGCCGCTGGCGTGTCGGTGGCATGCTTGCCGGCATGGACGGGCGGGACGGGATGCGAGCCGCTGACGCGGACCGTGAGGCGGTTGCGGACCGGTTGCGGGTGGCCCTCGGCGAGGGCCGACTGGACCTGCACGAGTACGACGAGCGGTTGCAGCGGGCCTACGCCGCGCGCACCTACGCCGAGCTGGACGTGCTGCTCACCGACCTGCCACCGGTGACGCCCCCGGAGCAGTCGGCGCTGGCGGCGGTCACCCCGCCGGCTGCCGGGCTGCTGGCCGGCGGTACGGGCGGCCAGCCCGCCCCGGTGGCGGCCGGTGGCGTCACCGCCCGCTGGCTCGCCGAGGTGTGGCTGCCGTACCTGCGGGTGATCGCCATCGTGGTGACCATCTGGGCGGTGACCTCGCTGCTCAGCCGGGAACTGCTCTACTTCTGGCCGGCCTGGGTGGCCGGGCCGTGGGGCGCGGTGCTGGTGGTCCGCACGGTCACCGGGCTGACCGGGGGAGAGCCGCGGCGCCAGGCGATCCAGCGGGAGCGCCGCCGGCAGCGCAAGCGGGCGAAGCGGGACCGCCGACGGGAGCTGCGCGCCGGTGGACCGGACGAACGGGACGAGCCGCGACCGGCCGGCTGATCCGCCGGCGTGGGGGAGCCGGTCTGGTGACCCCGGCCGGCGACCGCCCGCGGAGATCATCGGACGCTCGGACGGGGGACCGGCGGCCGACACGGCGGTGCGGTGGGTGGCCGGTTTGGCGACCGCCCGCAGGCCGGCGTACACTTTCAGCTCGGCGCACAGCGTCCACTCCGGCATGCCCACCCTGCGCTTCGGTGGGACCTGGAGCCGCGGCTGGCGCGGGCTTCTGATTCTTGGTCAGTTTCCCGCGTAAGACGTTGTGGGCCGCCCGGAGCAATCGACGTCAGGACAGCGGAGGACATGCCGAAAAAAGACGGAGCCATTGAGATCGAGGGTCGGGTCATCGAGCCCCTGCCGAACGCTATGTTCCGGGTGGAGCTCGCGAACGGCCACAAGGTGCTGGCTCACATCAGCGGCAAGATGCGGCAGCACTACATCCGCATCCTGCCGGAGGACCGGGTCGTCGTCGAACTCTCGCCGTACGACCTGACCCGCGGGCGCATCGTCTACCGCTACAAGTAGTCCTGACGGCGGCCGGGAAGTCCCGTGTCCGTCTTCGACGTCCGGTCTCGTGCTCTGCGCGTCCCCGGGCCAGATGGGAAGTAAGGCAACCGTGAAGGTCAAGCCGAGCGTCAAGAGGATCTGCAACAAGTGCCGGGTGATTCGCCGGCACGGCCGGGTCATGGTGATCTGCACCGACCCGCGCCACAAGCAGCGCCAGGGCTGACTCAGCCCGTCCGGCCGGATCACGGCCGGGTGGTGTTGGTCCGGGCAGATCCCCAGCGACGCACACAACACAAATGCTCGTCCCAGCCACGAGCGGTACGCGAGACGTACTTCTGCGTGGCTGACCCCCGGTCGGAGGCCGGGGCCCGCTCGGGCAACGACCGATCCCGGTCGCCGGCGCTGACAGCGTCGGAAAGACGGGACGGCCGGTAGCGGGGTGGGACGGGTCCACACCTCCGCCACACATCACGAGGAGTACGCCCGCACATGGCACGTCTAGCCGGCGTGGATCTCCCCCGCGAAAAGCGGATGGAGATCGCGCTCACCTACATCTTCGGCGTGGGTCGTACCCGCGCCCTGGAGACGCTCGCCGCCACCGGCATCTCGCCGGACAAGCGCGCTCGGGACCTCACGGACGAGGAGCTCGTTCAGCTCCGCGACCACATCGAGGGCAACTACAAGGTTGAAGGCGACCTGCGCCGCGAGGTCGCCGCTGACATCCGCCGCAAGGTCGAGATCGGCTGCTACGCCGGCATCCGGCACCGCCGGGGCCTGCCCGTGCGTGGCCAGCGGACCAAGACCAATGCGCGGACCCGGAAGGGCCCGAAGCGGACCGTCGCCGGCAAGAAGAAGCCCGGCAAGAAGTAACTAGGAGCGCACAGACTTATGCCACCGAAGGCTCGTGCCGGAGCCGCTGTAAAGAAGGTCCGGCGCAAGGAACGCAAGAACGTCGCCCACGGGCAGGCGCACATCAAGAGCACCTTCAACAACACCATCGTGTCCATCACGGACCCGACCGGTGCGGTCATCTCCTGGGCCTCCGCGGGCCAGGTGGGCTTCAAGGGCTCCCGCAAGTCGACTCCGTTCGCCGCGCAGCTGGCCGCCGAGGCCGCCGCGCGTCGGGCCATGGAGCACGGCATGCGCAAGGTCGACGTGTTCGTCAAGGGCCCCGGCTCCGGCCGGGAGACCGCCATCCGTTCGCTGCAGGCCGTGGGCCTCGAGGTCGGGCAGATCTCCGACGTCACCCCGCAGCCGCACAACGGATGCCGTCCGCCGAAGCGTCGCCGGGTCTGAGAGGTAGAGAGAGATGGCTCGTTACACCGGTGCTGACTGCCGCCGTTGCCGGCGGGAGAAGATGAAGCTGTTCCTCAAGGGCAGCAAGTGCGATGGCCCGAAGTGCCCGTTCGAGTCCCGGCCGTTCCCGCCCGGGCAGCACGGCCGCGGCCGCACCAAGGAGACGGAGTACCTGCTCCAGCTCCGTGAGAAGCAGAAGGCCCGTCGTGTCTACGGCGTGCTGGAGAAGCAGTTCCGCGGTTACTACGAGGAAGCCGTTGGCAAGCAGGCCAAGACCGGTGAGGTCCTCCTGCAGATCCTCGAGTCGCGGCTGGACAACGTCGTTTACCGGGCCGGCTACGCCCACTCGCGGGACATGGCCCGCCAGTTGGTCAAGCACGGTCACTTCACGGTGAACGGCAAGAAGGTCGACATCCCGTCGTACCGCGTCAAGGAGCACGACATCATCGAGGTCCGGGGCAAGAGCAAGGAGCTCACCCCGTTCATCGTGGCGCAGGCTCAGGCGGGTTCGCGGGCGGTGCCGGCCTGGCTCGAGGCCATCCCCAGCCAGATGAAGATCCTGGTGCACTCCCTCCCGGCCCGGCAGGTCATCGACACGCAGGTCCAGGAGCAGCTGATCGTCGAGCTCTACTCCAAGTAGTCGGAGCTCGTTGCGGTGGCCCGCCCTCCGGGGCGGGCCACCGGAACAGTTTGTGTCGTGGGCGTCAAATAGCGGGCGTCCCGGAAGAGAAGAGAAACCATGCTCATCAGCCAGCGACCCTCCCTCTCCGAGGAGTCGATCAACGAGACCCGGTCGCGGTTCGCCATCGAGCCGCTGGAGCCGGGCTTCGGCTACACCCTGGGCAACTCGCTGCGGCGCACGCTGCTGTCGTCGATCCCGGGTGCCGCGGTCACCTCGATCAAGATCGACGGCGTGCTGCACGAGTTCACCACGATCCCCGGTGTCAAGGAGGACGTGGTCGAGCTCGTCATGAACATCAAGGAGCTGTGCGTCAGCTCCGAGCACGACGAGCCGGTCAGCATGTACCTGCGCAAGCAGGGCCCGGGCGACGTGACCGCGGGTGACATCCAGCCCCCGGCCGGCGTCTCGGTGCACAACCCGGACCTGAAGCTCGCCACCCTCAACGGCAAGGGCCGGCTCGACATGGAGCTGACCGTCGAGCGGGGCCGGGGCTACGTGACGGCTGCACAGAACAAGCAGTCCGGCGCCGAGATCGGCCGCATCCCGGTCGACTCGATCTACTCGCCGGTGCTCAAGGTGACCTACCGCGTCGAGGCGACCCGCGTCGAGCAGCGCACCGACTTCGACCGGCTGATCATCGACGTCGAGACCAAGCCGTCGATGGGCCCGCGTACCGCGCTGGCCTCCGCCGGCTCGACGCTGGTGGAGCTGTTCGGGCTGGCCCGGGAGCTGGACGAGACCGCCGAGGGTATCGACATCGGGCCGTCCCCGCAGGACGCCCAGCTGGCGGCGGACCTCGCCCTGCCGATCGAGGAGCTGGACCTCACCGTCCGCTCCTACAACTGCCTCAAGCGCGAGGGCATCAACACCGTTGGTGAGCTCATCGGGCGTACCGAGGCCGACCTCCTCGACATCCGCAACTTCGGTCAGAAGTCGATCGACGAGGTCAAGATGAAGCTCGCCGGGATGGGCCTGGGGCTGAAGGATTCGGCCCCGAACTTCGACCCGGCGCACGTCGTGGACACCTTCGGCGAGGCCGACTACGACACCGACGACTACCGCGAGACCGAGCAGCTCTAGTCCGCGCTGCCGCCACAACTGAGGAGCACCAAGCATGCCCACGCCCACCAAGGGCCCCCGCCTCGGCGGCAGCCCCGCGCACGAGCGGCTGATGCTGGCCAACTTGGCCACCGCGCTGTTCCAGCACGGCAAGATCAAGACCACCGAGACGAAGGCCCGGCGGCTGCGTCCGCTGGCCGAGCAGCTCATCACCAAGGCCAAGCGCGGTGACCTGGCCGCGCGGCGGCGGGTGCTGGGCGTCGTCAAGGACAAGGACGTGGTCTACGCCCTGTTCGACCAGATCGCGCCCCGGTACGTCAACCGCCCCGGCGGCTACACCCGGATCGTGAAGACCGGTCCGCGCAAGGGTGACAACGCGCCGATGGCGATCATCGAGCTGGTGGAGGAGCTTCAGGTCGCCGAGCCGAAGGCGAACAAGAAGACCGCCGCCCGCAAGGCCGCGCAGCAGGACAAGGTCGAGGCGCTCGCCCCGGCCGAGGAGACCCCGCAGTCGGCCCAGGCCGACCAGGACTCCGAGGCGCCGGTGTCGGCGTCCGGTGACACCGCCGCCGCCCGCGAGGACAGCGACGAGGCCACCGAGAACAAGGCCTGATCAAGGGCAACGTCGGGCCCGGCACCCCATCGGGGTGTCGGGCCCGACCCATAACTGGAGGTACGAGGTGGACGAGCGGATCCGGCTGCGGCTGGACGTCTCGTACGACGGCACCGGCTTCTCCGGGTGGGCCGCCCAGCCGACCCGGCGCACGGTCGCCGGGGTGCTCGTCGAGACCCTGGACCTGGTGCTCGGTGCCGGCACGGCCACCGGGTTGACCGTGGCCGGGCGGACCGACGCGGGGGTGCACGCCACTGGGCAGGTCTGCCACCTGGACCTCCCCGCCGACGTGTGGCGGCAGCACGAGCAGCGGCTGCTGCGCCGGCTGGCCCGGCTGCTCCCCACCGACGTGCGGGTACGGGCGATGACCGAGATGCCGGCCGACTTCGATGCCCGTTTCTCGGCCACCTTCCGCCGCTACGAGTACCGGGTCACCGACGCCCGGTACGGCGCGGAGCCGCTGCGCCGGCACGAGGTGCTGGCCTGGCCGAGGCCGCTGGATCTGGCCGCGTTGAACGCCGCGGCGACCGGCCTGGTCGGGGAGCACGACTTCGCCGCGTACTGCCGGCGCAAGGAGAACGCGACCACCCTGCGCGAGGTGACCCGGCTGGACTGGCGCCGTGACCCGGACGGCATCCTGGTCGCCACCGTGCAGGCGGACGCGTTCTGCCAGGCCATGGTGCGCAGCCTGGTGGGGGCGATGCTGGTGGCCGGGGACGGCCGCCGCCCGGTGGAGTGGCCGGGCAGCCTGCTCACCCGCCAGGAGCGGTCCAGCGAGGTGACCGTCGCGCCGGCGCACGGACTGACCCTGGTCGAGGTCGGCTACCCGGCCGACCCGGCCGAGTACGCCCGCCGCGCCGACCTCACCCGCCGGCTACGGGTCCCGGTCGAGGGCTGACCGCGCCGACCGGGTCCCGATCGAGGGCTGGACCGCCGACGGCCGGGACCGTAGCCGGCGGGGCGAGGTCAGTCGCCCGGCAGACTGTCGTTGCGGGTGCCGCCGCTCTGCGTTGCGCCGCTCTCCGTCGGGCCCGGGGTCGGTTGCCCGGCCGTGCCGCCGTCGACCCGCTTGTGCAGCACGCCTTGACTGAGGTGCAGCTCGATCATGTCGAAGAGGATTTCCCGGACCTTGGTGTCCCCGGACTTGACCGCGGTCCCGTCCGCACGGACCACCAGCGCGTACGCCAGGTAGTGGCCGCGGACCTGCCAGCCGACCCGCGCCGGGGCGGTGGCCACCACGTCACTGCCGTCGCCGTCGCTGCCGACCAGGCCCCGGAATCGGCCCTGCCGCTCGTCGAGCAGCTGCCGGATCCGGTCCCGGACCCGTTCCGCGCTGACCTTGTCGGTCAGGTTGAACAGCCCGGTGGTGACCAGGTGGTCGCCGTCGGGAGTCCGCAGTGTGGCCCGGACCACCTGGTTGCAGCCGAGCCGGACCAGCAGGTCGGCCACCTCGTCGGTGGCGGCGACGGCGCAGCTGCCGCTTGAGTGCGTCTTGAGCACCTTGTAGGCCGGCTGGCCGTCGGTGACCTTCAGCTCCTTGCCGGGGAAGAGTTCCTTGGCGGTGAGCGGAGCCTGGTCGGTGTCCCGGGAGTCGAGGTCCTGCCGTTCCGCCGGGGCGGCGGACGCGGCGGCGGCGTTCGGCTGGTAGGTCGGGGTGGCCTGCGGCTGCGGGTCGCGATCCATCAGCAGCGCGGCGACGCCCAGGCCGCAGAGCGCGAGCAGGACCAGGACGGCCGCGCCGCCGATCAGCACCTGCCAGAGTCGGCCACCGCTGCGCTCGGGGGGCGCCTCGATCGGCTGTGCCGAGGTGTAGACCTGGTCGCGAGGCGCGGCGGGCGGGATGTCGGCACGGACCGGCGGCGGCTGGGACGACGGCAGCGCGATCTGGTTCGGCCGGCGCAGCGACGGGGTGGGGAAGCGCGACGGAGAGGGCCCGGCCGGCGGGGGCGGGCCGCCGGGCACCGCCAGGTCGGACCCGGGCTCCGGGTACTCCTCGAAAGCGTCCTCATCGGACTCGTACCGATACACCATGTCGCCCAGAGTAAGAGGCATTGTCCCTTTAGGGGGTAATAATGGGAAATGTACGCGTGGGCCGTGTCATGGCGTGCCCGGGCCGGTGCGAGAATTGCCGGCGTGACCGGCGACCACTACTTCAGCGCTCAGCCCGCCAGCGACGCCCCGCCGCGCGAGGTCGAGTTCTCCGTGGCCGGCCGCGACTACCGGCTCGCCTCGGCCGGCGGGGTCTTCTCCGCCAGCCGTCTCGACCCGGGCACCGCCGTGCTCCTGCGGAAGGCCGAGCTGCCCACCGCCGACACCACCGGCGACCTGCTCGACCTCGGCTGCGGGTTCGGGCCGATCGCCAGTGTGCTGGCCGACACGGCACCGGCGAGCACCGTCTGGGCGGTCGACGTCAACGCCCGCGCCCGCGAGCTGACCGCGGCCAACGCGGTCCGGGTCGGCGCCGCCGACCGGGTCCGGGTCAGCGCGCCGGACGACGTACCGGCCGAGATCCGCTTCGCCCAGCTCTGGTCGAACCCGCCGATCCGGATCGGCAAGGACGGGCTGCACGACCTGCTGCTGCGCTGGCTGCCCCGGCTCGCCCCGGACGGCGTCGGCTGGCTGGTGGTCGCCCGGCACCTCGGCGGCGACTCACTGCACCGCTGGCTCACCGAACAGGGCTGGCAGGTTGAGCGGTGCGCCAGCCAGAAGGGCTTCCGAGTGCTGCGGGTCACCCGGTAATTGGATGTCCCCCCGGCCCTCACTGGGGCAGGATCCCGGCGTGGGATACGTGGATGTGGCAGCGGTCGGGCACATCCTGCCCGACGGTCGGGAACTCTTCGCCGACGTGTCGTTCCGGGTCGGGGAGGGCAGCAAGGTCGCCCTGGTCGGGCCGAACGGCGCGGGTAAGACGACGCTGCTGCGGATGGTCGCCGGCGACCTGCCGGTGCGTACCGGCGCCGTCGCGCGGGCCGGCGGGCTGGGCGTGATGCGCCAGTTCATCGGCATGATCGGCGACGAGTCGACGCTGGCCGACATGGCGCTGTCGCTGGCCCCACCGGCACTGCGCGAGGCCGGCCGCCGGCTCGGCGAGACCGAGGCGGCCATGCGGGCGGCCGAGGTCCGCGGCAAGTACAGCACCGCCGCCGGCAAGGCCCAGCTGGCGTACGCCGACGCGCTGGGCGCCTGGGGTGAGGCCGGCGGGTACGACGCCGAGGTGCTCTTCGACACCGTCGCCACCATCGTGCTCGACCTGTCCTGGGACGGCGTCCGGGACCGGCCGGTCCGCACCCTCTCCGGTGGACAGCAGAAGCGCTTCGCACTGGAGCTGCTGCTGCGCGGCCCCGACGAGGTGCTGCTGCTCGACGAGCCGGACAACTTCCTCGACGTGCCCGGCAAGCGCTGGCTGGAGGCGCGGCTGCGCGAGTCGACCAAGTCGGTGCTCTACGTCTCGCACGACCGCGAGCTGCTGGCCCAGACCGCCGACCGGGTGGTCGCCGTGGAGGGCGGCAGCGCCTGGGTGCACCCGGGTGGCTTCGCCAGCTGGTACGAGGCGCGGGTGGCCCGACACGCCCGTCTCGACGAGCTGCGCCGGCGCTGGGACGAGGAACACCAGAAGCTGCGCGAGCTGATGCTGATGTACAAGCAGAAGGCGGCGTACAACGACGGGCTGGCCTCGCGCTACCAGGCCGCGCAGACCCGGCTGCGCAAGTTCGAGGAGGCCGGGCCGCCGCCCGTACCGCCGAAGGACCAGGACATCCGGATGCGGCTGACCGGCGGGCGGACCGGCAAGCGCGCGGTCGTCTGCGAGCAGCTGGAGCTGGACGGCCTGACCTACCCCTTCGACCTGGAGATCTGGTACGGCGACCGGGTGGCTGTGCTCGGTGCCAACGGCACCGGCAAGTCGCACTTCCTGCGGTTGCTGGCCCGGGGCGGCACCGACCCCGACCCGGCGAACGGGCCGGTCGACGGTGCGGGCGCGCTCGCCCCGGTGGCGCACGACGGCACGGCCCGGCTTGGTGCCCGCGTCCGCCCCGGGCACTTCTCCCAGACCCACGACCGGCCGGAGCTTATGTCGAGGACGCTGGTCGAGATCCTCTGGCGGGGCGACGAGCACCGGACCGGGATGGACCGGCACGCCGCGATGGGTGTGCTCAGCCGGTACGAGCTGGCCGCCCAGGGCGACCAGCGCTTCGGCACCCTCTCCGGTGGGCAGCAGGCCCGGTTCCTGGTGCTGTTGCTGGAGCTGTCCGGGGCGACCCTGCTGCTGTTGGACGAGCCCACCGACAACCTCGACCTGGCCAGCGCCGAGGCGCTGGAGGCGGGCCTGAACGCGTTCGAGGGGACCGTGATCGCGGTCACCCACGACCGCTGGTTCACCCGCTCCTTCGACCGGTTCGTGTTGTTCCGTGGGGACAGCGAGGTGGCGGAGACCCCGGAGCCGGTCTGGGACGTCGGGTGATCCCCGCCGACCTGCCCGACCGGCTGTGCGCCGTCGAGGGGGTGGTGGCCGTGGCGCTCGGCGGTAGCCGGGCACGCGGCGAGCATCGCCCGGACTCCGACTGGGACCTGGGTCTGTACTACCGGGGTGAGTTGGACGTGCCGGCGCTGCGTGCGGTCGCCGCGACGGTCGCCGACGACACCGACGTCGCGCTCACCGCCCCGGGTGGTTGGGGCCGCTGGGTCGACGGCGGTGGATGGCTGCGGGTCGACGGGTCCGCCGTGGACTGGATCTACCGGGACCTCGACCGGGTGCACCGCGTCTGGACGGACTGCCGGGCCGGTCGGTACGAGGTCGGGGTGCAGGCCGGGCACCCGCTCGGGTTCTACTCGTCCGCCTACCTGGGCGAGGTGGCGCTGTGCCAGGTGCTGGCGGACCCGACCGGCCAGCTGACCCGGCTGAAGGAGCAGACCCGGGAGTATCCGCCCGCGCTGGCCGACGCGCTGGTGGCCGGCGGCTGGGAGGCCGGGTTCCTGCTGGCCGGCGCGGCCAAGGCCAGCGCCGGCGGGGACAGCGGGTACGTCGCCGGCTGCCTGTTCCGGGTGGTCGGGGTGCTCGCCCAGGTGCTGCACGCCCGAGCGGGCCGGTGGCTGGTCAACGAGAAGGGGATGATCGCCGCCGCGGGGCGATTGCCCGGCGCGCCGCCGGACTTCGAGCAGCGGGCGCAGGCACTGCTCGGCGCCGTCGGCCGCAGCCCCGCCGAGCTGACCGCCACCCTCAGCGCCGCCCGCGAGCTGGTCACCGAGGTGGTCGGCTGAGCCGCCGCCGAGGTGGCCCACAACCGGCCGGCATAGGGTGGATCTCGTGACTGAGATGACCTATCGCCGGCTGGGCGACTCCGGGCTCGTGGTGTCCGTGGTCGGCATCGGCTGCAACAACTTTGGCCGCAAGCTCGACCTCGACGGTACCCGCGCGGTGGTGGACGCCGCCCTGGACGCCGGGATCACCCTGTTCGACACCGCCGACATCTACGGCGAGCCGCAGGGCGGCTCCGAGGAGTTGCTCGGGCAGGCGCTCAAGGGCCGCCGGGACGACGTGGTGGTGGCCACCAAGTTCGGCATGGACATGAACGGCCTGAACGGGCCGGACTTCGGTGCCCGGGGTTCGCGGCGCTACATCGCCCGCGCGGTGGAGGCGTCGCTGCGCCGGCTCGGCACCGACCACATCGACCTCTACCAGATGCACGAGCCCGACCCGGGCACCCCGATCGACGAGACGCTGGCGGCCCTGGACGACCTGGTCCGCGACGGCAAGGTGCGCTACCTGGGCAACTCCAACTTCGCCGGGTGGCAGATCGCCGACGCGGACTGGGTCGCCTCGTCCAACGGCCGGGCCCGCTTCATCAGCGCGCAGAACCACTACAGCCTGGTGGAGCGGTCCGTGGAGACCGAGGTGATCCCGGCCTGTGAGCGGTTCGGGCTCGGCATGCTGCCCTTCTTCCCGCTCGCCAACGGTCTGCTCACCGGCAAGTACCGGCGCGACGGGCAGCCGCCGGCCGGCAGCCGGCTCTCCGGCGGTGGCCGGTACGCCGAACGGCTCGCGGCCGCCGACTGGGACACCATCGAGGCGATCGAGGCGTACGCGGCCGAGCGGGGGCTGACCATGCTCCAGGTGGCGATCGGCGGGCTGGCCGCCCAGCCGGCGGTGACCTCGGTGATCGCCGGGGCCACCACGCCCGAGCAGGTGCACGCCAACGCCGCCGCCGGCACCTGGGAGCCCACGGACGAGGACCTGGCGGCGCTGCGCGCCATCCTCTGAGTCGCGTTGTCGGGCGGCGGGCCGGGCCGCTCATGGCGGCCCGGCCCGATCACCCTTGACGGTCAGTCGGGGCGGCGGCTGACCAGCATCGCCACCGCCACCGCCAGCGCGGTGAGCACCAGGGCGGCCAGCCCGACCGGCCACCACCAGGCGCTCCCGTCCGCGGCGGCGCGACCGTCGGCCGCCGCCGGCGCCGTCACGGCGACCCGCGCGGGAGCCGGCGGAGGCGACTGCGCCGGCCGCGCCTGCACCTCGGCCCCGGCCTGACCGGGGTTCGGCGCCGGGGCGCTCACCGTCACCCGCCACGTGCCGGGGGAGAGTAGCGGGCCGCTGCTGTAGAAGCCCTGCCCCTCGGGTGCCGGTTCCAACTGCACCGGGCCGAGCCGCCGACCCTCCGGGCCCGTGCCGGTGAGGGTCAACCGCACCGGCTTGTCCAGCCGATGCCCGTCGGCGTAGGTGGCCTGCACAGTGACCCCGTCGGCCCCGTCGCCGGCCACGGTCAGCTTGAGCTTGCCGGTGTGCGCTGCGGCCGGAGCCGCCGAGAACAGGATCAGGGCCAGTCCGACGAGCAGGGCGGCGAATCCCTTGCGGATACGCGTCACGGACGTCTCCTCACTACGGATGAGGGAGGCCCCTCCCCGGCACCGGAGCGTCGGGGAGGGGCCTCGTCGGATCAGAGCTGGCGACCGGGGGCGAGCCGGGTGGCGTCGCCACCGAGCCGCCCGGCACCCTTGACCGGCTCGCCGTCATTGGCCCGGACCCCGGCCTGGCTGGCCGCGCCGCCGAGCCGGACGATCATGGCGTCGGCGTCCCGGATCAGGACGTCCCGGATCTCGGCCTCCGCCACCAGGGTGGCGTCGGCGGCGAGCGCCCGGAACGCGGTCAGCTGCTTGATCGCCTGAGCGTCCTTGCCGGACGCCTCGGCCTTCCGAGCCGCGTCGAGCTTCGCCGTCAACTGCTTGTGCGCCTTGGCCGACAGCCGCCCCGTCGCCTTGAACCGGTCCAGCAGGTTCTGCATGTCCCGGAACGAGGTGGTGACGAAGAACCGGACCGCCGAGGTGGTCTTGTTGCCCGCCTTGTCGGTCGCGGTCACGGTCAGCTCGTGCAGGCCGAGTGGCAGCTCGTACATGGCCTGCAGAGTGCCGCTGACGTACGGCTGGCCGTCCAGGTCGCCGACCACGGTCGCGATGCCCGAGGTCGGGTCGACGGCCTGCCAGGACACCCGGACATCCTGGCTGTCCCCGTAGAGCTGACCATCGGCGATCCCGGACACCAGCAGCGTCGGCTTGGTGCCGTCGATCCGCAGCACCGCCGACTTGAGCGTCTCGGCGTTGCCCGCCTTGTCGGTGGACCGGAACAGCAGCTCGTGCTGCCCGTCACCGGTCACCTCGACCGGTGCCGAGTACGGCGTCCAGGCGCCACCATCCAGCGACCACTCCACCGTGCTGACCCCGGACCCGGCATCGGTCGAGGTCAGCACGACCGGGATGGTCCCGTTGTGCCAGCCGGCGTCGTTCGCGGGAGCGAACGTCGCCGAGGTGACCGGCGCGGTGGCGTCGATCTTGACCGCGACGGTCTTCGTCGACTCCACGTTGCCCGCCTCGTCGGTCGAGCGGAACCGCAGCTCGTGCTCGCCGTCCCCGCTGACCGCCACCGGAGCGGTGTAATCCGTCCAGGTGGTGGCCCCGTCCAGCTGGTACGCCGTACCGGCCAACCCACTGCCGCCGGCCTCGTCGACGCCGGTCAGGGTGACCGTCACCGGCCCGGTGTACCAACCGTCGGTCGGGGTGCCGGAGACCGCCGCCGTGGTCACCGGTGCGGTCTCGTCGGCCACCTCGGTGCTGAGCCGGAAGTAGTCGAACCCGGCGGTCTTCGAGGCGGTCTGGTTGGCGCCGAGGGTGAACAGCCCGACCTTCGGGGTGGCCCCGACCGCGCTGTTGGTGAGCGCGGTCAACGCGGTCCAGGTCGTCCCGTCAGCCGAGTACGACGCGGTGAAGGTGTCGCCGCTGCGGGCCAGCCGCAGATGCCACACCGCACTGGTCAGGTTGCCCGCCTCGGGCTGCGGGTTCTGGACCGTCCCGCCGATCTCGCTGCGGAACTCGATCCGCCGCGTCACCGGCTGGCCGGGCTGGTTGTCCGCGATGTAGTCGAACTTCAGGTAGTTGTCGTCGTCGCCGTGCACGATCAGGCCGGCCTGCTGGTACTGCTCGTTCAGCAGGCTGCCGTCGACCTTCGTCTCCAGGGTCCAGTCGCCCGAGGGCGCGGTCTGGAGGATGAAGTTCTTCGGCCCGGTGTTGTCGCCGCCGTAGATGTCACCGTTGGGCACGTCGACCCGCAGCGCGCCACCGGTGACCCGGTAACCGTTCGGGTCCTCCCGCAGGATCGCGTTCCACCGGCACTTGTCCAGCGTGTCGCCGGTGAACTCGTCCGACGGCACGACCGGTCCGGCCGGGGCGTCCGGCGTGATCTGGAACCAGTCGAAGCTGGCGTCCACCACCGGCGCCTCGGTGCCGCCGTTGAGCGCGAAGAGCCCGATCCGCGGGTTGGTGATGCCGGCGAGTGCGGCCGACCGGCCGACCGGGGTGAAGGTCTGCCCGTCGGCCGAGACGGCCGCGGTCAGGTTCGTCCCGTCGCTGCTGAGCCGCAGGTGCAGGGTGTCACCGGCGGGTGCCGCGGTGCTGTCGGCGGCCTCGTTGCGGGGCGTGCCGGCCGTCTCGCGAATGAACTCCACCCGCCGGCTGCCCGAGTAGAGCAGGTCCAGCTTGGCGTAGTTGTCGTCGTCGCCGTACACCAGCAGGCCGGCCTGCTGGTAGTTGGTCGTCACCGGCAGGGTGACCCGGGTGGTCACCTGCCAGGCTCCGCTCTGAGCCGGCTGGAGCACCAGGTTGGTGGCGTCGTTGCGGCCGCCGTAGAGGTCGCCCACCGCGGTGGGCAGCCGCAGCGCGCCGCCGGAGACCGAGTAGAGCTGGTTCTCCCGGACCACGCTGGTCCACCGGCTCTTGTCGAGGCTGGCGCCGGTGAAGTCGTCCGAGCGCGCCCCGAAGCAGGACGTGTTCGGCGCGTCCACCCGCACCGGCACCGTGGCGTACGCCCTGGCGCCCTTGCTGTCGGTCACCGTGAGGGTCGCGGTGAAGGTGCCCGGGCTGGTGTAGGTGTGGCTGGCGTCCACAGTGGTCGCCGTGCCGCCGTCACCGAAGTCCCAGGCGTACGTCAGCGGGGTGTCACCCTCGGCGTCGGTGGCCGTGCCGTCGAAGGCGACGGTTACCGGCGCGGTGCCGGTGGCCGGGGTGGCGGTGGCGCTCACCGCCGGCGGCGCGTTCTCGGTGACGCCGCGGCCGAGGAAGTCCATCCAGTTGACGTTGAGCAGCGATCCCGCGCCACCGTTCGCGTCCCGGGCGACGAAGTACAGCGTGCCGCTCCCGGCGCCGGTCACCGGCGCGGTCACGTCCGTGTACGTCTGCCACCCGCCGGTGCCCGGGACGGTGGCCGTGGCGACCACCGGTCCGTCGACCGCACCGGCGCGGACCTCGATCCGGCCTCCGGAGGTGGCCGAGGCGGCCCGGAACCGGATGTCGGTGATGTTGGTGAGGTTCGCCGGGGCGAGCGACCACCAGTCGCCGTCCTCGATGAAGCCGATGTTCTGGCCGCCGCCGGCGGTGTCGCCGGTGGTCTCCCGCTGCACGCCGGCGTCGCCGCCGCCGGTGCTCACCGGCGCCCGCCCGGTGGCGGTGAAGTACTCGGCCTGCTTGCGCTTGGGCTGCAACTGCTCGATGGCCCGCCCGGTGAGCGGTCCGGCCCCACCAGCGCCACCCTCGTCGGTGTAGGTGGCCTCGAAGACCGCGAACACGTTCGCCTCGGCGCCGTGCCCGGAGGCGAGCGACGTCTGGACCGTGCCGGTGCAGCCGGTGTGCTGCTCCAGCGGGTGGGCGTGCTCGTCGTGACCGAGCAGCACCTGGAGCTGCACCCGGTCGCAGTCGATCTGCCCGTCCTCCGGGTCGGTCACCGTGACCGTGTAGCGGACCTGGTCACCCCAGTCGAAGAAGCCGCCGTCCGGCGGGAACTCGATGGTCACCGTCGGCGCGGTGTTGCCCACGGTGACCGGCACGTTGGCCACCGCGGTACGGCCCTTCGGGTTGGTGACGGTGAGCTGGGCGGTGAAGCTGCCCGCCGTGGCGTAGGTGTGCGTCGGGTTGGCCTCGGTGGAGGTCTGCCCGTCGCCGAAGGCCCAGGCGTAGGTGAGCGTGCCACCGTCCGGGTCCCGCGAGCCGGCGCTGGAGAAGGCGACCGTCAACGGTGCGGGCCCCGACGTCGGGGTGGCCGCCGCCACCGCGATCGGTGCGCGGTCACCGGCGATGTAGTCGATCCGGTAGACGCCGGAGTTGTCGTTGTTGCCGCCGAAGCCGCTGCCCCACTCGATCAGGTAGAGCGCGCCGTCCGGGCCGAACTCGAAGTCCATCGGCCGGATCATGCTCATCCCGGTGAGCAGCTGGTTGATGTCCACCAACGACTTGCCGTCGGCGGTCACCTGCATGGTGTACATCTTCGACTGGTTCCACTCGCCGAGCAGCGCCTTGCCGTCGTAGTACGCCGGCCACTTCCGGTCGGAGTCGAGGTCGGCGTCGTACCGGTAGACCGGGCCGCCCATCGGGGCTCCGCCGCCGCCGATCTCCGGGTACCGCGCGTCACCGGCGTAGCCGTAGTCGACGGTCGCCGGTACGACCGGCGGGAGGTTGGCCAGGCCGGTGTTGTTGGGCGAGTTGTTGACCGGAGCCGCGCAGTCGAACTTCGCCCCGCTCGGGCCGGACGGGAACGTGTAGTCGTTGTACGCCTCGTTCGTTCCGGTGCAGTACGGCCAGCCGTAGTTGCCGGGGGTGACGATGTTCCACTCGACCAGGCCCCGGGGGCCCCGGTTCGGGTTGTCGGCGTTGGCGTCCGGCCCGTAGTCCGCGACGTAGAGGGTGTTGGTGCCCGGGTCGGTGCCGATCCGGAACGGGTTGCGGAAGCCCATCGCGTAGATCTCGGGACGGGTCTTCTCGGTGCCGGACGGGAAGAGGTTGCCCGCCGGGACGGTGTACGTCCCGTCGTCCTCCGGGTGGATCCGGATCACCTTGCCGCGCAGGTCTTTGGTGTTGCCAGAGGTGCGCTGCGCGTCGAAGTCCTGGCGTCCCGGCCGCTCGTCGATCGGCGTGTACGCGCTGGACTCGAACGGGTTGGTGTTGTCACCGGTGGCCAGGTAGAGGTTGCCGTCGCCGTCGAACGCCATGCTGCCGCCGGCGTGGCAGCAGGTGTTGCGCTGGGTGTCGACCCGCAGCACCTGCTTCTCGCTGGCCGGGTCGATGGTGTCGCCGGTCACGGTGAACCGGGACAGCAGGTTGCGCGCGATGCCGTCGTTCGGGGCGTAGTAGAGGTAGACCCACTTGTTGGTGGCGAAGTCCGGGTCGAGCCGGATGCCGATCAGGCCGTCCTCGTTGCCGGTGAAGACGTCCAGGTCGACGGCGGTGACGGTGCTGCCGGTGTCCGGCTTGACGATCTGCACCCGGCCGTCGCGCTCGATGTAGAAGACCCGCCCGTCGGGCGCGATGTCCAGCTCCATCGGGTTGCTGGTGTTGCTGTCCAGGGCGACCTTCTCGAAGCTCGTGGTCTTCGAGGCGCCGCAGTCGGCGTCCGCCACGCCGGCGGCGGTCCGGATGCCGCCGAGCAGGTGGTTGAGGAACTCCGGCTCGGCGTACGACTCCCGGGTGTGCCCGCCCCCGGTGTACCAGGAACGACCGCCGTCGAAGTCCTGGCACCAGGCGATCGGGTGGTCGGCGCCCATCGCGCCGGCACCCGGGGTGTAGCTCTTCTCGTCCAGGGTGGCCAGCACGTGCACGTCCGGCCGGGGGTTGGTCTGGTAGTTGTACCACTCGTCGAACCGGGACCAGCGGTCCGGCAGTTCAGCGGTGGACGGGTGGGCGTGGTCCTCCACCTTGACCGTGGCCTGCTGGTTCGCCGGGTGGTTGGCGAAGTACGCGCCGACCAGGTCGCCGTACCAGGCCCAGCTGTACTCGGTGTCCGAGGCGGCGTGGATGCCGACGTAACCGCCGCCGGCACGCACGTAACGCTCGAACGCCGCCTGCTGCTCGGCGTCCAGGACGTCGCCGGTGGTGGAGAGCCAGATCACCGCCTTGTACTTCGCCAGATTGGCATCGGTGAACGCGGCACCGTCCTCCGAACTGTCCACGGTGAATCCGTTGGCAGCGCCGAGTTGTTGGATGGCGGCGAGACCGGTGGGGATGGAGTCGTGGCGGAAGCCGGCCGTCTTGGAGAACACCAGGACGGAGAAGGGCTCGTCGGCGGCCTGGGCCGCCCGGGGGAGTGGCTGGGTGGCCGGGGCGGCCTGCACGACCGCTGGCGCGGCCTGTGCGGCCGGTGCGGCCTGCGCGGCGGGAGCCGCCTGCGCCGGCAGCCCGAACAGGGTCGTCGAGGCGAGGGCAAGGGAGATCAGGGTCGCAGTGATGGGTACGCGGGCACGACGAGAATCGGACACGCCGCCTCCTATGTCGCGGTGGACAGGGATCGCGGGGGCCGGCTCGCCGAAGACCGTCCCAGATGGAGCCGGTGCGGGCGCCGTGCCAGGGCGCCCACTCCAGCATTTTGTCGAATCGCTGAACAAATTAATTCGGCTGGATCAATGTCGGGCAAGATGCCGACGGGTAACGGTTCTGCAACGGCAGGCGACATTCCGAACAGGACCGCATGAAGCGCCCAACGGATCTCGCCACGCGCCACGGCCGGGGCCCGCCGACCAGCCGCCGACCCCGCCTTGGCAGACCGGCGGAACTGTCGTACGGTGACACGCAAGTAACCCACGGGAGCCCGGTGTACCGGGCTGAGAGGGGGGCTGACAGCCCCCGACCGTCGAACCTGATCCGGGTAATGCCGGCGCAGGGAGGAGAGTTGCCGTGCCGTCCCTTGGGCGACTGCATCTGATCACCGACACCCGACCCGGGCGGGATCCGCTCACCGTGGTCCGGGCCGCCCTCACAGCGGCCCGCGCCGACCTGGTGGTGCAGGTCCGGGTCGAGGACTCCGCTACCGACCGCGAGGCGTACGACCTGGCCCGCCGGGTGCTGGCGCTCTGTGCGCCGTACGGGGCGAACTGCCTGGTCAACGACCGGCTGCACGTGGCGCTGGCGGTGGGCGCCGCCGGTGGGCACGTCGGGGCCGACGACCTGCCGGTCGCCGCCGCCCGCCGGGTGCTCGGCCCCACCCGTGTGCTGGGAGCCACCGCCCGCGCGCCGGGGACGGCGGTCGAGGCGGTCGCCGCCGGAGCGAGCTACCTGGGCGTCGGGCCGTGCCACGCCACCAGCACCAAGTCCGGGCTACCCGACCCGATCGGCCCAGCGGGGGTACGCGCGGTCACCGGCGCCGTCGACGTGCCGGTCATCGCGATCGGCGGGGTGACCGCCGACCGGGTGCCGGCGCTGCGGGACGCCGGGGCGTACGGGGTGGCCGTCGTCGGCGCGATCTCCGCCGCCGCCGATCCCGCCCGGGCCACCGCCGAGCTGCTCGGGGCGCTGACGTGCTGACCGGCCGGTCCCCGTCGACGCGATCCGACGACCGGGTCCGGCCGGACGTGGCGGTGGTGGGGGCGGGCCCGATCGGGTTGGCGATCGCCTGGCGGTGCGCCGCGCGCGGGCTGCGAGTGGAGGTGCACGATCCGGCCTCCGGCTCGGGGGCGTCGGCCGTGGCCGCGGGCATGCTCTCCCCGGTCGCCGAGGCGTACTTCGGTGAACGGCAGTTGACCGGGTTGCTGCTGGCGTCCGCCGCCCGCTGGCCGGCGTTCGCCGCCGAGCTGACCGAGGCGACCGGCGCCGAGTTCGGCTACCGGACCGAGGGCACCCTGATGGTCGGGCTGACCGGCGACGACCTGGCCGAGGCGCGCCGGCTCTGGGCGTACCAGCAGGGGTTGGGACTGCCGGTGACCCCGCTGCGCCCCACCGAGCTGCGCGACCGCGAGCCGGCGCTTGCGCCGCGGGTGCGCGGCGGCGCGCTCGCGCCCACCGACCACCAGGTTGACCCCCGGCTGCTGGTGCCGGCGCTGCGCACGGCCGCCCGGCGGTCCGGCGCGGTGCTCGTGCCGCAGCCGGTCCGGCACCTCTCCGAGGTGGACGCCCGGATCACCGTGGTCGCCGCCGGCTGCGGCGCGGCCGCCCTCACCGGCCTGCCGGTGCGGCCGGTGAAGGGCCAGGTCCTCCGGCTGCGCGCGCCCGACGGCGTCGCGCCGGGCTTCCGGCACGTGATCCGGGGGTACGCCGACGGCGAGCAGGTCTATCTGGTGCCCCGCGTCGACGGCGAGGTGGTGCTCGGCGCGACGGTAGAGGAGCGGTCGGACACCACGGTCACCGCCGGCGCGGTGCTGCGCCTGCTCCGTGCCGGCGTCGACCTGCTCCCCGAGCTGGCCGAGTACGACCTGGTCGAGGCGGTCGCCGGGCTGCGCCCGGGCACCCCGGACAACGCGCCCATCCTCGGGCCGCTGCCCGGCCGGCCGGACGTGCTGGCCGCCACCGGGCACCACCGGCACGGCATCGTGCTCACCCCGGTCACCGCCGACCTGATCGCCGACCTGGTGACCACCGGCGTGCCCGACCCGCTGCTCGCGCCCTTCCGGCCCGACCGCTTCTCCAGCAACTCCCCGGAATCCACCGGCGCGGTCGGTGTCGGTGGGCTGGCTGGGTCCGGTGCCGTCGGTGTTGGCGATCGGACGATGGAGGAGGACTGATGGAGTTGACGGTGAACGGGGCCGGACGCAGCGTCCCAGGTGGCGCGTCGGTGGCCGACCTGGTCCGCGACGTCGCACCCCAGCAGCGCGGGGTGGCGGTCGCGGTCAACGGCGAGGTGGTGCCCCGGGCCGGCTGGCCGGCGACGGTGCTGCGCGACGGTGACCGGGTCGAGGTGCTCACCGCCGCGCAGGGCGGGTGAGCGGCGTGCCGTTCGAGCTGGGCGGAGTGACGTTCACCTCGCGGCTGATCCTCGGCACCGGCGGAGCCGCGAATCTGCACGTGCTGGAGCAGGCGATCCGGGCGTCCGGCACGGAGCTGGTCACCCTCGCCCTGCGCCGGGTGGACACCGCCCCGGGCTCAGCCGGTGGGCTGTTGGAGCTGCTGGACCGGTGCGGGGTACGGCTGCTGCCGAACACCGCCGGCTGCTACACCGCCCCCGAGGCGGTGAAGGTGGCCCGACTGGCCAGGGACGCGTTCGACACCGACTGGATCAAGCTGGAGGTGATCGGCGACGAGCGGACGTTGCTGCCCGACGGGGTGGAACTGCTCCGCGCCGCCGAGGAGTTGGTCGCCGACGGCTTCACCGTGCTGCCGTACACCAGCGACGACCCCGTGCTCGCGCGCCGGCTGGCCGACGTGGGCTGCGCCGCGGTGATGCCGGCCGGCGCGCCGATCGGCTCGGGGCTCGGCATCGGCAACCCGCACCACATCCGGCTGATCCGGCAGGGCGTGGACGTGCCGGTGATCCTCGACGCCGGCATCGGCACCGCGTCCGACGCGGCCCTGGCCATGGAGCTGGGCTGCGACGCGGTGCTGCTGGCCAGCGCGGTCACCCGGGCCGCCGATCCGGTGACGATGGCCACCGCGATGCGGTACGCGGTCGAGGCGGGCCGCCTGGCCGCAGGCGCCGGACGGATCGCCCGCCGCTTCCACGCCCTCCCGTCCACTCCGGACGAGGGAAGACCCGACCTGTGACCCCCACCCCACCTCCGTCGGCGCCGGGACGAAGCCCCGCAGATCTTGGACCCGATTCTTCCAAGACCTCGACGGGGACCGTGCCGTCGGGCGTCGTGGTGTTGACGGATCGGCTGGTGGCGCGGGGGCCGCTTGACCTGGTCGTGGCGGGGGCCGTGGCTGGGGGAGTGCGATGGGTGGTGCTGCGGGAGAAGGATCTGCCCCGCGCCGAGCGCGCCGCCCTCGCCGCCGACCTGCGCGCGATCCTCAGCGAAGCCGGCGGAACCCTGATCGTGGCCGGTCCCGACCCGCTCGGTGGCGACGCCGTCCACCTGCCCGCCGCCGGCCCGTACCCGCCACCGACCCACCCGCTGGTCGGCCGCTCCTGCCACAACCAGTCCGAGCTGCGCCGCCTGACCACCGAGCACTACACCACCCTCTCCCCGGTCCACCCCACCAGGACAAAGCCGGGCTACGGCCCACCCCTGGGCACGGCAGGGCTGCAAGAGCTGATCCAGGCCAGCCCGGTGCCGACCCTCGCGTTGGGAGGCATCGAAACCCCGGCCCAGGTCACCGCCTGCGTAGAGGCGGGAGCCATCGGAGTAGCGGTACTCGGCGCAATCATGCGAGCCGAAGACCCCACCGAAGCAGCCACGACCCTGACCAGAGCCTTCGAAAAGGCGGTCACCCCGATGACGCAAACCCGGAGTGGGCACGGTCGGCCGCAGCAACCAACAGCAACCACCGGAGACCCGAGATGACACCGAGCACAGTGCTCACCATCGCCGGCTCCGACTCCGGCGGCGGCGCCGGCATCCAGGCCGACCTCAAGGTCTTCGCGGCGCTCGGCGTGTACGGCACCAGCGTCCTCACCGCCGTCACCGCACAGAACACCCGGGGCGTCGACGCCGTCCTGCCGCTGCCCCCGCGCACGGTCACCGAACAGCTCGACAGCGTGCTCAGCGACTTCACGGTCCGTGCGGTCAAGACGGGGATGCTCGGCACCCCCGCCGTCGCCGACGTGGTGGCCGAGGCCGCTCGGGACGGCCGGCTGCCTCAGCTCGTCGTCGACCCGGTGCTGGTCGCCACCAGCGGCCACCGGCTCGGCGTGGTCAGTGCGGTGGAGCGGCTGCTTCCGTACGCCCGGGTGGCGACGCCGAACTGCGCGGAGGCCGCGGCCATCACCGGACGCCCGGTGGACGACGTGGCCGGGATGGTCGTGGCCGCCGAGGCCCTCGCGGCCGGCGGTCCGGAGCACGTGGTGGTCACCGGCGGCGACCTGGACGGGGGAGAGGCGGTCGACGTGCTGCACGGCGGCGGCGTGACCACCCTGCTGCGCGCCCCACGCGTGGCCACCCGGCACACCCACGGCACCGGGTGCTCGTTCTCGGCGGCGATCGCCGTGCGGCTCGCGCTGGGCGATCCGGTGCCGGCGGCGGTCGGGGCCGCCAAGGAATACGTGCTCCGCGCGCTGACCGGCGCGCGGAGTTGGGAGCTGGGCGCGGGACGCGGGCCGCTGGACCATTTCGGCTGGTCCGCTTGATCACCAGGGAGGCTGTCATGCAGGCACGAGGCAAGGTGTATGTCGAGGGGTCGCGGCCGGATCTCCGGGTGCCGTTCGCCGAGGTGGCGCTGACCGGCGACCATCCACCGGTACGGCTCTACGACACGTCCGGCCCCGGCTCGGACCCGGAGGTGGGGCTGCCGCCGCTGCGGGGTCGGTGGATCGCCGAGCGGGGTGACGTCGCCCCGGTGCGGGGCGCGGGTACGCCACTGGCCGGGGTGGCCGGGCGCCGCCCGACCCAGCTCGCCTACGCGCGGGCCGGAGTGGTGACGCCGGAGATGGAGTTCGTGGCGATCCGGGAGAACGTCGACCCGGAGTTCGTCCGGGCCGAGATCGCGGCCGGTCGGGCGGTGCTGCCGCTCAACGTGAACCACCCGGAGTGCGAGCCGGCGATCATCGGAAAGGCGTTCCTGGTCAAGGTGAACGCCAACATCGGTACCTCGGCGGTCAGCTCGTCGGTCGCCGAGGAGGTGGAGAAGCTGACCTGGGCCACCCGTTGGGGTGCGGACACCGTGATGGACCTGTCCACCGGCAAGCGGATCCACGAGACCCGCGAGGCGATCGTGCGGAACTCGCCGGTGCCGATCGGGACGGTGCCGATCTACCAGGCCCTCGAAAAGGTCGGCGGCGACCCGGTGAAGCTCAGCTGGGAGGTGTTCCGGGAAACCGTGATCGAACAGGCCGAGCAGGGCGTGGACTACATGACGGTGCACGCCGGGGTGCTGCTGCCGTACGTGCCGCTGGCGGTGGACCGGGTGACCGGGATCGTCTCCCGGGGCGGCTCGATCATGGCGGCCTGGTGCCTGGCGCACCACGAGGAGAACTTCCTCTACACGAACTTCGCTGAACTGTGCGCGCTGCTGGCCCGCTACGACGTGACCTTCTCCCTCGGCGACGGGCTGCGGCCCGGCTCGATCGCCGACGCCAACGACGAGGCGCAGTTCGCCGAGCTGCGCACCCTCGGCGAGTTGACCACGGTGGCCTGGGAGCACGACGTGCAGGTGATGATCGAGGGTCCGGGGCACGTGCCGATGCACAAGATCAAGGAAAACGTGGACCTGCAGCAGGAGTGGTGCCACGAGGCGCCGTTCTACACGCTCGGCCCGCTGACCACCGACATCGCCCCGGCGTACGACCACATCACGTCGGCGATCGGCGCCGCGATGATCGGCATGTTCGGCACCGCGATGCTCTGCTACGTCACTCCGAAGGAGCACCTGGGCCTGCCGGACCGGGACGACGTGAAGGCGGGCGTGATCGCGTACAAGATTGCGGCGCACGCGGCGGACCTGGCCAAGGGGCACCCCGGCGCGCAGGAGTGGGACGACGCGCTGTCGAAGGCGCGGTTCGAGTTTCGCTGGGAGGACCAGTTCAACCTGTCGCTGGACCCGGAGACGGCGCGCTCGTACCACGACGCGACGCTGCCCGCCGAGCCGGCGAAGACGGCGCACTTCTGCTCGATGTGCGGCCCGAAGTTCTGCTCCATGAAGATCACCCAGGAGCTCAAGGAGTACGCGGCCCGTGGCATGAAGGACAAGTCGGAGGAGTTCGTCTCCGGCGGTGGCCGGGTCTACCTGCCGCTGGCCTGATCAACCGCACGGCGCCGGCCCGCTCGAAAGGTGGCGGGCCGGCGCTCGGGTGCGGCGGTGCAGGTCGCCGGTCGGGGTCAGTCGCGGTGGTGTCGACCGGTGGAGCGCAGCGAGCGACGACCGTTCTCCTGCTCCGGCTCGTTGTCCGCCACCGGCTTGCTCAGGCCGGCGACCCAGTCGACGAACTCCTCGTCCTGCGTCGGCAGCGGCTCCGCCGTATCCGGTGCGGTCTGGCTCTCCTCGTCGGCCCGGGACCGGTTGCGGCGGAACAGGCCACCGATCCGTCCCCGGCGGGAGGGCTGCTCGGCGTCATCCGTCGGCGCGGCCGCGCCACCGTCGGCGCTCGGCGGGCCGCCGGTGGCGTCGCCCGCCTGGGGCGGCCCGGCGGCCTGCTCCGGTATGACCGGAGACGCCGAGGTCGGGGTGGCGGGTCCCGCCGAGCTGTCCTCCGGGTCGGCCGGCCCGGCGGGTCGGGGGGCTGTGAAGGCGTCCCAACGGGTGGCTCGGCCCAGGTCTGGCAGCGGGGCGCGGTGCCGGGGCCGGGGCGTCCACTCGGGCTCCTCGGGCCCGGTCGCGGCGTCCGAGGCGGTCGGTCCGCCGTCATTCGTCTGCGGCGTTGCCGTGGATGCCGCGGTGACCGGCCAGACCGACGTGGCCGGCGTCCACCGGTCCGCCGCCGGGTTGCCGGCGGTCGCCGTCCCGAACAGCGGACCGACGGAACCGCTCTCGGTCACGGATCGCTCGGTGTCGGTGGCCCGGTCGGTCCCGGCCGTGTTGGCGGCAATGGATTGAGTGGCCGGGTCGGCCGTGACGGCCGGCTCCGAGCTCGCCGCCGGGTCGACCGTGACGGTCGGCTCCGAGGTCGTCCCCGGGCCGGTGGCGGCGACCGGGGTTGCCGGAGTCCCGGTGCCTCGGCCGGATGCGGTGCCCTGGGTCTCCTTGCCCGGTCGGGAAACAGTGCTGGCCTTGCCGGACCCGGCACCCGTTCCCTTGCCGGGCCGGCTGGCCTTCGCGGTGTCCGCAGCGGTCGTGCCGTCGGACACGTCCGTGGTCGTCTCCGCCGGGGTGGCCTTCGGCTTGCGCGTCCGGCGCGGCTTGGGTGCCGGGGCGGCGGCCGTGCCCGTGTCGGTCGTGCCCATGTCGGTCGTGGCCGTGCTGGTCGACGTGGCCGTGCTGGTCGTGGCCGGCACTGCGGTGCTGGCCGCACCGTCATCGCCGGGGCTGCCCGTCGGACTGGCGGCCTTGGCGTCGGTCCGGTCCGACGTGGCGGTGGTGGCCGCCGGGGCGGCCTCGCTCGGGGTATGACCACCGGCGCGGCGGGGTGACCGGCCCCCGGCCGGGCCGTCCTGGACCGGCTCGCCGGTGGCCGTCCGACCGGTGATCGGCTCGCCCGCTGGGGCGGTCACGGCGGGGTCCGGTGCGGCGTCGGTGTGGTGGCGGGGGCGGCCGGCCGGTCGGGGAACGGTGGCGTCCTCGGGGCCGGTCGGGTCGATGGGGACCGGACCGTGCTGGCCGCTCGCCGTGGTAACCGGCCAGTCCCAGTGTGCCGGGACGGTGCGGACGGTGCCGGTGGAGTCGCCGTCGCGCCGGTCCTGGCCGGTGCCGGCCAGTTCGACGCCGGTAGGCGCGACGGTTTCCCGGTCGTCGGCCGAACCCGCCGGCTCGGCGCCGGGCAGGGCTCGGCCGGCGGGCAGCGGCCGCAGGATGTCGGTGGGTTCGATCGCCTGCGGATCGGAGGTGCGGGGATGCACCGGCCAGCGCAGCAGGGCGGCGGCGGTCGCGCCGAGCACGCCGGCGAGGACGGCGATCAGCGCACCGTAGTAGGGGGTGGCCTGGTAGCGGTCCACCGCGTCGCCGGGGCCGGCGGTCAGATAGGCGAATGCCACCAGCGCCGGGCCGGCCACCCCGGTGGCCCCGCTGATCAGCGGGATCTGGCCCCGCCAGCGGGAAAAGCCGGCGGTCGCCGCACCGGCGAGCAGTGCCGTGGTGGGCAGCAGGAGCAGCCCCAGCCGCTGTGCCGCGCCGTCGTCCAGCCAGCTCGGCTCGAGTACGCCGAGCCGGACCGTGGGCAGCGGGCCGGTGGTGCCGAGCGACGGCAGGACGGAGATCAGGGCAAGCACCCAGACGATGCCGGCCACGGCCGCCATGTTCCAGCCCAGCTCGGGTCGGAGCAGGACGGCGATAGCCGCGCCGGCCCCGATCACCGCGCCGAGCACGGCGCAGATGCCGACCGCCCAGACCGGGTCCACGGAGATCAACTCGGCGGCCCGGGCCGGCTGCATGCAGAGCGGGGCGACGATGGTGGCGCCGAGCGCGGCGGCACCCCCGACGGCCAACTGCCGACCGGTGGTGGTCGGCAGCCCGTCCCGGCGGGCCAGCCGTCCGGTCAGGACGGCGCCGACCACTGCGGCGTTCGCGGCGAACCAGCCCACCCAGACGAGCTGGGCCGGCCACTGGTTGACGGTCGTACCGGTGAAGGCGCCGGTGAGCCGGACGATGCCGAAACCGTACGCGACGCCGAGCTGGCCGGCTCCGGCCAGCACGCTCACCCCGAGCGCCGTGAGCAGCAGTCTGCCCCAGGTCCGAAAGGCCATGTCCGGCACGTTACGCACCCGGTACACCCGATCGCCACCGGCGCGCCGCGCGGCGGGGCGGCCCGCCGCCGGCGGGTCTACTTGAGTTCGACCAGCCGAGCCAGGTAAGTCGTGTCCCCGACATTGGTGAGCATGTGCACCGCGCCCGGGTCCCGGTAGACCACTCCGCCGGTGGGCTCGTCGGCGTCGATCCGGGTGCCGTCGACCGTCTGAATGACGTTCTTCGCGCCCTCGATCGCCACCACCAGATAGGGGTGGTCGTGCCGGTGCAGCGGCTGTCGCTCGCCCGGTTCGAGCCGGATGTGCCAGACCCGGACCCGATCGTTCTCGTACACGATCTCCTGGCCCACCGGCCCGAGTTCGGTGCCGTCGATCACGTCGCTCATCGTTCTCCGTCCAGTTGCGGGAGCACCTCGGCGGCGATCAGCTCAAGGTGGTCGAGGTCAGCGAAATCGATCAGGCGTAGGTGGACCCGGGTGGCGCCGATCGCGGCGAACTCGCCGATCCGCTGCACGAGCTGCGCGGGCGAGCCGACCACCGGGTCCTCCGGGGGCAGAGCGCTCTTCTCGTGCAGTGGCGCGGCCCGCCGCTGCGCCTCCGCGTCGGTCCGCCCGATGGCCACCACGATCCCGGCGGAGAGCACCAGCGGTGCCCGTCCGGACTCGGTCCGGCCGGTCCGGTCGCACGCCTCCTGCACCCGCTCGTACGCCCCGGCGGTCTCCGCCACGGACTTGAACGGCATGTTGAACTCGTCGGCGTACCGGGCGGCCAGCTCGGGGGTGCGCTTGGGTCCGCGCCCGCCCACGATGATCGGCGGCCCGGGCACCTGCACCGGCTTCGGCAGGGCAGGGGCGTCCACCAGCTGGTAGTGGTCGCCGGAGTAGCTGTACGTCTCGCCCGCCGGGGTCCGCCACAGCCCGGTGATCACCTCAAGCTGTTCGGCCAGCCGGTCGAAGCGCTCGGCCACCGCCGGGAACGGGATGCCGTACGAGAGGTGCTCGCGCTCGTACCAGCCAGCGCCGATACCCAGCTCGACCCGGCCGCCGCTCATCTGGTCGACCTGCGCGACCATCACCGCCAGCGGACCGGGTGGCCGGAAGGTGGCCGACGTCACCAGGGTGCCGAGCCGGATCCGCTGGGTCTCGCGGGCCAGCGCGGCGAGGGTCAGCCAGGCGTCCGTGGGGCCGGGCAGGCCCGGGTCGGTGCCCATCGACTGGTAATGGTCGGCGCGGAGGAAGCCCTCGAAGCCGCCCGCCTCGACCAGCCGGGCGAACCGGAGCTGGTCGTCGTAGCTGGCGCCCCGGTGCGGTTCGGTGAAGACCGACACCCGCATGTTCATCGTCCTTCCGCGCCGGCCACGGCCGGCTGGTCACGTTCCATCAACAGCTCGTGCAGGTCGGCGCTGACCTGGGCGACGTCCGCGAGGTGGGCGTTGCGGCCCAGGGTGCGGGGCCGGGGGATGTTCACCTCGACCACCTTGCGGATCCGGCCGGGCCGGGGGCTCAGCACGACCACCCGGTCGGCGAGCAGCACCGCCTCGTCGATCGAGTGGGTGACGAAGATGATGCTCGGCCGGTTCTCCATGTGCACCCGCTGGAGTTCGCCCGAGAGTTCCTCGCGGGTGAGAGCGTCGAGCGCGGAGAACGGCTCGTCCATCAGCATCACCCGGGGCTCGCCGATCAGCGACCGGCACAGCGACACCCGCTGCTGCATGCCGCCGGAGAGCTCGTGCGGCAGCCGCTTCTCGAAGCCGGACAGCCCGGCCACGTCGAGCAGTCGCCGGGCCCGCTCGCGGTGCTTGGCGCGGCTCCAGCCGAAGATCTCCACCGGCAGCAGGACGTTGTCCAGCACGGTGCGCCAGGGCAGCAGCGCCGGCTTCTGGAACAGCATGGCGATGTCCCGGCGGGGCCGGGTGATCGGCGTACCGGCCACGGTGATCTCGCCGGCGGTCAGCGGGAGCAGCCCGGCGACCAGCCGCAGCAGGGTGGACTTGCCGCACCCGGAGCGCCCGAGCACGGCGACGAACTCGCCATCGGCGACGTCGAGGTCGATGCCCCGCAACGCCTCCACCCGGCCGGATCGGCCCTCGAAGGTACGGGACACCCCGGACAGTCGGATCATCTCCGGCGGACCTCCGCTGAGTGGACGGTCAGGAATCCGGCAAAGGTTATCCGGCTCGTCTCCCTATCGCACCGTCCGGGGTGGTCGTCAGGTTGTTTCCGTTCCGCAACGCGGTACGCCTGGCGTCGCAAAGGTGGGTTTCTCGTACGCTGTGCCCGCGAAGAGTCCCCTCACGACGGCGGTGCCCGGCTTCCACCCCCCTCGCCGGTCCCGCCACGACAACCCCCTCCGGTGGCCTGCCGGCCCCGGTCGGAAAGGACATGGTGCACTGATGAGAAGGCTGACCCGTACGGTCGCTACGGCCGCGCTGGCCACCGCCCTCGCCCTCGTCTCCGCCTGCAGCAGCGGGTCGGACTCGTCCGACGACGCCAAGGGCGGCAATGGCGGGGCTCTGGAGAAGGTGACCTACCTCACCTCCTTCGGTAACTTCGGCCGTGACTCCTACGCCTGGGTGGCGAAGGACAAGGGCTTCTTCAAGGAGGCCGGCTTCGACGTCGAGATCAAGGCCGGTCAGGGCACCGGTGGTGTGATCCAGACCGTCGTCGGTGGCCAGGCCGACTTCGGGCCGATCGACCTCACCGGCGGTCTGCTCCAGCTCGGCAACGGCCAGGCGAAGGACTTCGTCGCGGTGGCCGCGATCCAGCAGCGCACGATGGCCGGCATCGCCACCGTCGAGGGCAAGAACATCGCCTCCCCGAAGGACCTGGAGGGCAAGAAGCTCGCCGACACTCCCGGGTCCGTGGTCCGCAACCTGTTCCCGACGTACGCCCGGCTCGCCGGCGTGGACGTCAACAAGGTGACCTGGGTCAACGGTGAGGCGCAGGCGCTGATCGGCACGCTCGCCTCCGGTTCGGTGGACGGCATCGGCCAGTTCGTCGTGGGTCAGCCGACCATCGAGGCGGTGGCCAAGAAGAAGGCCGTCATGCTGCCGTACAGCAACGTGATGCAGGACCTCTACGGCAACGTGCTGATCACCTCCTCCAAGATCGCCAAGGAGAAGCCCGAGATGGTGAAGCGGTTCACCGCGGCGCTGCTCAAGGGCCTCGAGTACAGCCTGGCGAACTCGAAGGAGGCCGCCGACATCCTGAAGAAGAACGTCGACGCCACCAACCCGGCCTCGGCCGCCGCCGAGCTTGAGCTGATGGCGGCGTACGTCCGCTCCGGTAACTCCGGCACCGCGATCGGCACCCTGGACAACGGCCGGGTAGCCAAGAGCATCGCGATCCTGCAGGGCGCTGGCGCCCTGAAGCAGAACATCACCCCCGAGCAGATCATCGACTTCAGCCTCACGCCGAAGGCCTGATCGCGCGCCGTCACCAGGGGGTACGTCCCGCCGATTCCGGTGGGGCGTACCCCCGTCGGCCCATTGGGCCGTGGGATTTCGAGGAGGACAAGATGACCGACGTCCGGGCAGCGGAGCCGGTGGCGGGGGTGCCCACGCCCCCGGGTGCCGGCCCCGAGGTGGGGCGAGCGGGTCGGGGCGCCGGCCTCCGCTCCGGGGCCGGGGCGGCGTTGCTGCCCGTGGCCGGCCTCCTGGTCGCCCTGGCGGCGTGGTGGTTGATCGCCCGGCTGGAGTTGGTCCACCCGGCGGCCCTGCCACCGCCGGGCGATGTGCTCGCCGCTTTCACCGACAAGCCGGCCCGGATGCTGGAGCACACCTGGGACACCCTGCTGGAGATCCTGATCGGCTTCGTCCTGTCGGCGGCGGCGGGTGTCCTGATCGGACTCTCCCTGGCCAGCTCCCGCACGGTGGAGCGGATGTTCACCCCGCTGCTGGTCGCCATCAACGCGGTACCCAAGATCACACTGGGTCCGCTGCTGGTGGTCGCACTCGGCTGGGGTCAGAAGCCGATCCTGACCATGGTGTTCCTGCTCTGCTTCTTCCCGATCGTGCTCTCCACCGCGACCGGGCTGACCACCACCCCGGCCGACCTGGCCGAGCTGGTGCGCTCCTGGAACGCCTCCCGCTGGCAGGCGTTCCGCAAGGTGCGCTTCCCGGCCGCGCTGCCGCAGATCTTCGTCGGGCTAAAGGTGGCCATGCCACTGGCGGCGATCGGCGCGGTGATCGGTGAGTTCCAGGCCGGCGAGACTGGCCTGGGCTACGTCATCCTCCAGTACGCCGGTGTCGGCGACACCGCCACCGCCTGGTCGGCGATCATGCTGGTGGCGCTGGTGAGCATCCTGCTCTACTCGACGCTGGTGCTGGTCGAGCGGCTCGCCCTGCCCTGGGTACGGGAGACCACCAGCAGCCGCTGACCACCGAGGTCATCGCCGAAGCCGAGCCGGATACGGCAGGGCCACACCGCCCTTCGACGCCCGAGAGCGTCGGAGAACGGTGTGGCCCTTTGGCTTTTTAGTCGCCCTCAGCCCGCCAGCCGCCACCGGCCGTTGCGGGCAACCAGCGTGGTGAGCGCCTGCGGCATCAGCCCGGAGTGGTTGTCCGGCGTCATCCGGATCGGGCCGGAGAGACCGTCCATCTGGGATGTTTCCAGCACGTCGCGGAGGCCGTCGCGGTCCACCTTCCCGACCGGACCGCCGGCACGCAGCTCGGCATCGGCGATCAGCTGGACCGCGTCGGCGGCGAAGGACGAGGACCCGTTGTACCCGCCGAATCGCGCGGTGTAGTCCTGGAACCACTGCCGCCGGGCCGCCTTGGCCGGTGTGGTGGCGATCACGTCATCGATCACCATGGTCTGCGTGAAGATCAGCGTGGCGCGCTCGGTGGCCTGGGCCGCCGCGCCGAGGAAGAGGTCGCCGGCCGCGCCCGCGTCGAAGAAGAGCGACCCACGGAAGGCGGCCTGCTGGGCGCTGGTGGCGGCGAGCGTCGCCTGCTCCGGCGGGGTCCAGATGACCAGCGCGTCGGGCTTTTCCTCGGCGAGCCGTCCGACCTGCTGACCGACCTCGGTGTCGGTGGTCTTCACCGACTCCTCGCCGACCGGCTTGATATTGGCCTTGGTCAGTTCGCGGCGGAGCGCGACGGCGCCCTCCCGGCCGTAGTCATCGTCGGTGTAGAGCAGACCCACCTTGCGGATGTTCTTGCGGCGCAGTTCTGTGGTGAGCGCGGAGGCGCTGTCCACGGCGTTCGGGCCCAGCTTGAACATGTAGCGCCGCTCGGCGGCCGGGCTGGCGATCGTCCCGGAAGCGGCGAGGGCAATGGTGGGGATTTTCTTCTCGTTGATGGTCCCGACCGCGCCGACCGCGCATTCGTTGCAGCCACCCATGATGATGGCGCTGACCCGGGAATCGCTGCTGAAGTCGACGACGTTGCGCAGTGACTCGGCGGCGTCGGAACGGTTGTCCTTCACCTTCAGCTCGATCTTCCGGTCGTTCAGTGCTCCGGAGGAGTTCAACTGGTCCCTCTTGAGTTCCAGCGCGCGCTGGTATGCCCGCCCGACGGGGGCGGCGGCGCCGGAGAGTTCGAGGTCCGCGGCGATCACGATCGGACTAGTGTCCTGCTCTGCCTCGCCGAACTGGCAGCCGGTGAGCGTGGTGGCCATTACGGCCGATGCGAGCGCCGCGATGGTCGCGGAGCGGATGGGGCTCAACTCAGTCCTCCAGGTGCGGGCGCGGGCGCTGCCCGGTCACCGCCGCTAATCCGTCCTCAGTAGAGGGACGGGATCGGTCTGCCGTACGGTGTGACGCGAAGCCTGCAAAACCTTGCCAATGGCCGGCGCTGTGGTCAAGCGCGGACCCTGGTTGCACTTTCGGGACGACCATCCCACATGCTGGGGTAACGCAATGTTTGCAAAAGCTCACTTTGCATACACGCGTGACCACTCTGGAGTCACATGCCCTGTTCAGGGGCTTGCGGAAATGAAGGTATCAGTTGACCGGATCACGGGTTGCGCGCCGTCCGACCGTTTCCTGCCTCACTGCGGCTTCCCAAACAGGATCTTCTCTGATGAAATCGCGGCCGTGCCGCGCGTGGTCCCCTCCGCCTACGGCACGGCTCGGCGGGTCAGGCGGGGAAGAAACGACGGAGGCGATGTCGTGAGCACCGGACCGACGACCCTGCCCGCGCTCGGCGACAGCGCTCGGCCCTCGCGCCGACGGTTGCCGAGACTGCGTGACGCCCGGATCCGGTCCAAGCTGGCGCTGATCCTGGTCGTCCCGGTGGCGGCAGTGATCGCGCTGGCCACGGTCCGGCTGATCTCGGTTGGCGAGGGCGCCCTCGACGCCACTCGGGCGCGGTCACTCACCGCACTCTCCATCGACGTCAGCGCGCTGACGCAGGACCTCCACTCCGAGCGGATGGCCGCGGCGGCCTACCTGGCCACCCCGCAGCAGCCGGCCGACTCGTACAACCTGCGGGTCCGCCAGACGCAGCAGCGGGTGGACGAGTACCGCACCGAGCGGGGCCGGATCGGCGAGGTGCCGGCGGCGCTGCGGGGCCGGCTGGCGGCCATCGACGACCACCTGGCCACCCTGGACGCCACCCGTCAGGAGGTGCTCGACCGTCGGCAGATGGCCGTCGCCGAGGCGGTGCTGCGCTACGGCGTCATCCTCACCGACCTGGTCGCTTACGGCGACGGGCTGGCCCAGCTGCCTGGCGAGGAGAGCCTGTCGGACAGCCGCCGGGCGGTCGCCGCCTTCGCGCGGGCCAAGGCGTCCGTCGCCGAGGAGCAGGCGGTCGCCTTCACCGCGCTGACCGCCGGCCAGCTCGACTCGGAGCAGTTCTCCTCCTTCGTGGCCACGCTGACCAGCCAACAGGAGGCCCTGGTCTCCTTCTCGCTCGCCGCTGACCCGGTGCAGCGGTCCCTGGTCAACAGCACCGTCTCCGGCGACGCGGTCGGCCTGGCCGACCGGGTGGCCACCGACATCACCCGCTCGGTGGGGCGGCGCTCGCTGGTCGGCGTGCAGGACGCCACCGCCGCCATCGGCGCGGTCAACGACCTGATGCGCTGGGCCGAGGTCCAACTGCAGAACCGGCTGTTCGAGCAGGCCGACCAGGCGCGCTCGGACGTCATCCAGCAGGCTGTGGTCGAGTCGGTGCTGGTGCTGCTGACCCTGATCATCGCCGTGTCGCTGGCCGTGGTGCTGGCCCGGTCGCTGAACCACTCGCTGCGACGGCTGCGTGAGGGCGCGCTCTCGGTGGCCAACCACGACCTGCCCGACGCGGTCAAGCGGCTGCAGAACATGGGCAGCGTGGGCGACGGCGGGGTGGAGGAGATCGTCCGGCAGGTCCGGGACCCGATCCAGCTCACCAACCGCGACGAGGTCGGTCAGGTGGCGTTGGCATTCAACGTCGTGCACCGGGAGGCGGTCCGGGTCGCGGCTGAGCAGGCCGCGCTGCGTACCAGCGTCTCGGCGATGTTCCTCAACCTGGCCCGCCGTAGTCAGAGCCTGGTCGACAAGATGATCGGTGAGCTGGACGCGATCGAGCGCGGCGAGGAGGACCCGAAGCGGCTGGCGCAGCTCTTCGAGCTGGACCACCTGGCCACGCGGATGCGCCGCAACGACGAGAACCTGCTGGTCCTGGCCGGCGCCGACTCCGCCGTACCGCGTCGCGACGACGCGCTGGTGGTGGACGTGCTGCGCGCCGCCCAGTCCGAGGTGGAGCTGTACAACCGGATCGAGTTCGGCACCGTCGACACCGACATCTCGGTCGCCGCGCACGCGGTCAACGACGTCGTGCGGCTCGTCGCTGAACTGCTCGACAACGCCACCCGGTTCTCGCCGCCGAACACCACGGTGGTCGCCGACGGTCGCCGGATCCGCGACTACGTGCTGATCCAGATCGAGGACCGAGGGCTCGGCCTCAGCGACGAGCAGCTCGACTCACTCAACCGGCGACTGGCCGCGCCACCGAGCGTGGACGTCGCCGCGTTCCGGCTGATGGGTCTGGCAGTGGTGAGCCGGCTCGCCTCCCGCTACAGCATCCGGGTGGAGCTGCGCCGCAACGTCGAAGGCGGCACGGTCGCTCAGGTGACGCTGCCCGCCGCCACCGTGGTGCTGCCCGCCAACCGGGGCCGCGACCAGGTGCTCACCCGGCCACGCCAGCCGATGGCGGTCGAGCAGGCGCCGCTCACCCCGGCCGGCCACAGCGAGCCGTTCGCCGGCGCCACCACCGCGGCAGCGACGCTGCCCGACCAGTGGCGGACCAGCGCGCCGGCGCCGGCACAGTGGCAGTCCCCGCTGGATGCGCGGGACACCGCCCCGGCCGTGCAGGCCGGTAGCTTCAGCGGAGCGAACACGGCGGCCCCGGCCGCGCCGGCCCGGCCGGCGTACGGCAACACCACGGGTGCCTCGGTGGGCAGCCCGACCGTGGCCTACCCGACGATCGACCCGCTGCCCCGGCGCGGCTCCGCGGCGGACGCCACCGACGGGCGGAGCGCTCCGGTGCTGCCGGTCGGGCCGGTCGCCGGTCCCGGCGCGGTCGCACCGCCGGCCACACTGCCGGCGCCGGCCGCACCGATCAACACCCGGCCGGAGTTCCCCGCCGAGGCGCCGATCTTCCGGGAGATGGAGGCGGTCTGGTTCCGGTCGCACGGCGACGACGCCACCGCGATCTTCACCCGACCGAAGTTCGACTCGCCGCCGGCCACCGTCAGCGCCGGGTCGGCCGATGCGGGTCTGCGCACGGGCAACGGCGGCTACCCGGCAACCGCGTCCGCGCCGGCCGCGGCACCGGCCCGACCGCCGCTGCCCACCCGTACCCCGGGCAGTTCCAACGCCGACGGTCTCGGGCCGTCGGGCACCGGGAGCATCAACGGGTTCGACACGGGTGGAGCCGGCACGGCGCCGCCGTCGTACAACCCTCCGCCGGCCGCCCGAACGGCGCCATCCGCGCCCGCCGCTCCGAGCACGCCCGCCAGGCCGGCCACGGACCCGGACGCCTGGCGGACGGCGGCGGACGAGGGCTGGTCCCGGGCCAGCCGGGCCGCCGAGCCGGCCCCGGCCGGAACAACGCGCTCCGGGCTGCCCAAGCGGGTGCCGCAGGCGCAGCTCGTGCCGGGCGGTATCGAACCGAAGAGCGGCCGGGATCGCAGCCGGCGGACCCCCGATGAAGTACGCGGCCTGTTGTCGGCCTACCACCGCGGCGTACAGCGCGGCCGGACGGCCGGTACGGACCTGAACAGCACCTCGACCAAGGAGAGCCGATGAACAGGCCAGCTGCCATGCAGGACATGGGTTGGCTGCTCACCAACTTCGCCGACAGCGTGGCGGGCATCGCCCACGTGGTGGCGGTGTCCGCCGACGGGCTGCTGCTCGCCTCCTCCCGGGATCTGCCCGGGGACCGGGCGGACCAGCTCGCCGCGATCACCTCCGGCGTGGTGAGCCTGACCGAGGGCGCGGCCCGGATGTTCAGCGCGGGCGGGGTGTTGCAGACCGTCATCGAGATGGACAGCGGCTACCTCTTCCTCATGTCGATCAGCGACGGCTCGTCGATGGCCGTGCTGGCCGCGCGTAGCTGCGACGTGGGCCAGGTGGGCTACGAGATGGCGCTGCTGGTCGAACGGGTGGGTGCCGCGCTGGTGCCGCTGCCACGGGACGCGGTGCGCTCGTAGCGCCTAGACACGGCGCGCGGACCGCGTGCCGGACCAGGGATGGGAGGCGGTGTGGACCGGCTCCGCAGGGGACGAGGAGGTGATCGGGGATGGACCAACGACGCGCTGACCCGCGCGGCGCTCTGGTGCGTCCGTACGCGGTCACCCGTGGTCGTACCGAACCCCGGCAGGACATCGCTCTCGAGGCGGTCCTCACGGCTTCTCCCACCCAGGTCGCCGAGTCCCGCTTCGCCGGGCATGACAAGCACCGCATCGCCACGGTCTGTGAAGGCCGGGCACAGTCGCTGGCGGAGATCGCCGCGTACACCCGGATGCCGCTGGGCGTCGCCCGGGTGTTGGTCGCCGACATGGTGACCGAGAGCCTGCTGACGTTACACACTGCTGCTCCCGCCGAGGGATTCGAGGAGCGAATGGAACTGCTTGGAAGGGTGCTAAGTGGACTTCGCAGGCTATGACCCCGCTGGGGGGCGGCAGAGCCGGGGAATCGTCTCCGCGAAGATCGTCGTCGCGGGCGGCTTCGGCGTCGGCAAGACGACACTGGTCGGTTCGATCTCCGAGATCACACCGCTGACCACCGAGGCGGTGATGACCGCGGCCGGCGTCGGCATCGACGACCCGTCCAAGGTGCCGGGCAAGGAGACCACCACGGTCGCCATGGACTTCGGCCGTATCACCATGGCCCAGGACCTGATCCTGTACCTCTTCGGCACACCCGGCCAGACCCGGTTCTGGTTCATGTGGGACGAGATCATCCGGGGTGCGGTGGGTGCCGCCGTGCTGGTGGACACCCGCCGGATCACCGATGCGTTCGCCCCGCTGGACTACTTCGAGAACCGCAACCTGCCGTACGTGGTGGCGCTGAACCGGTTCGACGGCGCTCCCCAGTACGAGCTGGACGAGGTCCGCGAGGCGCTGGCCATCTCGCCGCACGTGCCGCTGGTGATGACCGACGCCCGGCACCGGGAGTCGGTCAAGCAGGTGCTGGTGACGGTGGTCGAGCACGCCATGCTCCGGCTCCAGTCCGAGCAGGGTCGAGGCTTCCCCACGCCGGTCGGCTGACCCGAGGCGGCCGGCCGGTCCGTTCCGGCCGGCCGCGACGCGTCAGTCGACCCGGAGCCGGTAGCCGCGCTTGACCACGGTCTGCACCACGCGGGGAGCGCGCAGGGCGGCCCGGAGCCGGGCCACGGCCATCTCCACCGCGTGCTCGTCCGCGCCACGGGGCAGGGCCCGCAGCAGCGCCGTGCGCGACAGCACCCGGCCGGGCGACTGGGCCAGCGCCCGCAGCACCGCCATCGGGGCAGGGGCGAGCGGGCGCAGCTCGCCGTCGATCACCGCGGCGTGCCCGCGCAGGGTGAGCAGGTGCCCATCGGCCTTGAACGTCATGGTCCGGCGGGGCAGCTCTTCGACGATGGTCCGTACCAGCGCGCCCAACCGGGCCCGGCTGGGCGCGCAGACCGGCACCCCGCGCCGCAGCAGCGGCTCGGCGGTCACCGCGCCGACGCAACTGGCCAGTACGTCCTTGTGAAACGCGGACACCATTGCGTCGGTGCGGTCCCCGGCCGCCCGCAGCAGCGCCTCGGCCGCCGGCGCCGAGGTGAACGTCACCGCGTCCACCAGCCGGCCGGCGATCAGGTCGATCAGTCGGTGCAGCGGCGCCGGGTCGGTCGGCGGGGCCCAGCGGTAGACCGGCACCTCGATGACCGTGGCACCGGCCGCCTCCAGCGCGAGCGTGCACTCCGGCTGCCGCTCGCCGTGCAGTTGCATGGCGATCACCTGCCCGGCCACGCCGCGCCGGCGCAGGTGGTCGACCACCTCGTCGCAGCTCTCCGAGGCAGGCGACCACTGATCGTGCAGCCCTGCGGCCCGGACCGCACCGCGTGCCTTGGGGCCCCGGGCGACCACGTACGAGCTGGCCAGGACCGAGCGCAGCGACTCGGCCAGCCCCCAGCCCTCGGCCGCCTCCAGCCACCCACGCATGCCGATGCCGGTGTTGGCCATCAGGATGTCCGGTGGCTGGTCCAGGCAGGCCCGGGTCGCCTCGCGCAGCTCGGTGTCGTCGGACAGCGGCACGATCCGCAGTGCCGGGGCGAGCACCACCCGGGCGCCTCGCCGTTCGAGCAGCGCGGCCAGCTCGTCGCGCCGCCGGTCGGCGGTCACCCCGATGGTGAAGCCGGCCAGTTCCTCCCGCATCAGCCCTCCTGTCGCAGCCGCACTTCGACCAGCCCGCCGCGGCAGCGCGCGTCGTGCCGGGTCACGGCCACCCCGGGCAGGTCGAGGCAGTGCCCGGTGCGGAGGTCGTACACCTGCTTGTGCAGCGGCGAGGCGATCGTCGGCACCCCTCTGCGGCTGCCCACGATGCCCCGGGACAGCACGTACGCCCCGGAGACCGGATCGCGGTTGTCGATCGCGAACAGCCCGTCCGCGGTCCGGAAGAGGGCGACCTGCACCCCGTCGACCAGGGCGGCGACCCCCCGGTCCGGTTGCAGCCGGTCGAGAGGGCAGACCGGGACCCAGCCCAGCGTGGTGGCGTGGTTCATCGCCGCACCTCCGGCAGGCCCAGCGCGACCGGCTGGGGTCGGGCCGGGGTGTGGCCGCCCGCCGGCACCGGCTGGCCGCGTTCCCGCGCGAAGGTGATCGACGGGTCGGGTACCTCGGGAGCATTGACGAAGGAGGTGTAGCGGCGCAGCCGATCCGGGTCGTCCAGCACGTCGCGCCACTCGTCGGAGTACGACGCCACGTGCCGGGCCATTGCCGCGTCCAGTTCGGCGCAGAGGCCCAGCGAGTCGTCCACGATCACCGAGCGCAGGTGGTCCAGGCCGCCGTCCATCGCCTCGATCCAGCCGGCCGTGCGCTGCAGTCGGTCGGCGGTGCGGATGTAATAGATCAAGAATCTGTCGATCAGCGAAATCAGCGCTTCCGTCGACAGGTCGGTGGCGAACAAATCGGCGTGCCGGGGCCGGAAGCCACCGTTGCCACCGACGTAGAGATTCCAGCCGCTTTCGGTGGCGATGATGCCGAAGTCCTTGCTACGTGCCTCGGCGCACTCCCGAGCGCAGCCGGAGACCGCTGACTTGATCTTGTGCGGGGCACGCAACCCCCGATAGCGCAGCTCCAGCGCCACGGCCAACCCCACCGAGTCCTGCACCCCGTACCGGCACCAGGTCTCTCCGACGCAGGACTTCACCGTGCGCAGCGCCTTGCCGTACGCGTGGCCGGACTCGAAGCCGGCGTCCACCAGCCGCCGCCAGATCTGCGGCAACTGCTCCACCCGCGCCCCGAACAGGTCGATCCGCTGCCCGCCGGTGATCTTCGTGTAGAGCTGGAAGTCTCGGGCGACCTCACCGATCACGATCAGCTTTTCGGGGGTGATCTCGCCGCCGGGGATCCGGGGCACCACCGAGTAGCTGCCGTCGCGTTGCAGGTTGGCCAGGAAGTGGTCGTTGGTGTCCTGCAACGACGCCTGTTCCCCGTCGAGCACGTGCCCGGCGCCCAGCGAGGCGAGGATCGAAGCCACCACCGGCTTGCAGATGTCGCAGCCGCGCCCCCGACCGTGCTCGGCGGCCAGCCGGGAGAAGGTGCGGATGCCGCGCACCCGGATGATCTCGAACAGCTCCCGCCGGCTGACGTCGAAGTGCTCGCAGAGCGCGGTGGACTGCGCCACCCCGGCCGCGTCCAGGAGTTGCTTCAGCGTCGGCACGCAGGAGCCACAGCTGGTGCCGGCCCTGGTGCACGCCTTCAACGCCGGTACGTCCGCGCAGCCGCCGGCGATGGCGGCGTCCACGTCGCTCCGGGTCACCGCGTTGCAGGAGCAGACCTGGGCGGCGGCGGGCAGCGCGCCGGCGTCCGCGCCGCCGCCGTCCGCGGCGAGCAGCGCCAGCGGCGCGGCCGGCAGCGGACCACCCACGCTCGCCCGCAGCGTGGGGTACGCGTTGGCGTCGCCGACCAGCACCCCGCCGAGCAGGGTGTGCGCGTCGTCGGAGAGGACCAGCTTCGCGTAGACCCGGGTGGCCGGGTCGGTGAACGTGACGTCCAGGCAGCCCGGGGTCGTGCCGTGCGCGTCGCCGAACGAGGCCACGTCGACGCCGAGCAGCTTCAGCTTGGTCGCGCTGTCCGCGCCCGGGAAGGTCGCCGCGCCGCCCACCAGCCGGTCGGCCACCACCTCGGCCGTCGCGTATCCCGGTGCGACCAGGCCGTGGCAGGTGCCGTCGACCGCCGCGCACTCGCCGACCGCCCAGATCCGCTCGTCGGCGGTGCGGCAGGTCGCGTCGACCAGCACCCCGCCGCGCGGACCCAGTGGCAGGCCGGCGGCTCGGGCCAGCTCGTCCCGGGGCCGGATGCCGGCGGCCACCACCACCAGATCGGCGTCGATATCAGCACCGTCGGAGAGCCCCAGGGCGGCAACGGCGCCGTCCGGGCCGGGCCGGATCGCGGTGGTGGCGACCCCGAGGTGGGTCCGCACGCCCAGCTCCTCGACGTAGCGGCGGAGCATCGCACCGCCGGCCTGGTCCACCTGCACCGGCATCAACCGGGGCGCGAACTCGACCACGTCGGTGCTCAGGCCGAGCAGCCGCAGGGCGTTCGCCGCCTCCAGCCCGAGCAGCCCGCCGCCGATCACCGCGCCGGCCCGCCGGCCTCGGGCGTACGCCTGGATCGCCGCCAGGTCGTCCAGGGTCCGGTAGACGAAGACTCCGGGCAGCTCCGTGCCGGGCACCGGCGGCACGAACGGGTAGGACCCGGTGGCCAGTACCAGCATGTCGTAGCGGTACTCGCCGGTGGCGGTGGTCACCACCCGCCGGCTTCGGTCGATGGCGGTGGCGGGCTCACCGAGACGCAGCCGCACCCCGTCGTGCGGGGTGTGCAGGTTGAGCTCACTCTCGCTCACCCCGTCGAAGAACGCCGAGAGCCGCACCCGGTCGTACGCCGGACGTCGCTCCTCGCCCAGCACGGTCACCCGCCAGCGCCCCTGCGGGTCACGGGCGCGCAGCGCGTCAACGAAGCGCTGCCCGACCATCCCATTGCCGATGACGACCAGGTCACCGCCGCTCATCGCGCCACCTCCACCGATTCCGCCTCGGCCAGCCAGTCGACGATCCCGCCCACCGCGTCCCGGCATCCGCCGCAGCCGGTGCCGGCTCGGGTCGCCGCCGCCACCGCGCCGGCCGTCCGGGCCCCGGAGCGCCAGCTGCGCACCAGCGCGCCCTTGGTCACCGTGTTGCACTGGCAGACGGTGGCCGCGTCCGGCATCAGCGCCGGTGACGCGGCCGGTGCCGCACCGGTCGCGCCGAGCGACCGGCCCAACAGCAGCGTCCGCCGGTCGGCCGGCACCGGGTGACCGCGGTCGAAGAGCTGGATCACCGTGCCGACCGCCGGGTTGTCACCGAGCAGGATCGCGCCGATCAGTCGCTCGTCCCGGATCCGCAACCGGGCATACGTGCCCCGGGTCGGGTCCGTGAAGGTCAGCTCCTCGCCCGGCTCGCCACCCACCGCGTCGCCCATCGCGGCCAGGTCGATCCCGGCCGCCTTGAGTCGGGTCACCACAGGCCGTGGCCGGTACCGGGCCAACGGGTCCGCCCCGGTCAGCACATCGGCGAGCACCCGGGCCTGGGCCCAGGCGGGTGCGACCAGTCCGGTGAGCGCGCCGTCGTGCTCGGCGCAGTCGCCGATCGCCGAGATGCGCCGGTCGCTGGTGCGCAGCCGGTCGTCCACCACCACGCCGCGTCGCAGGGTCAACCCGGCGGCCTCGGCGAGGGCGGTGTCCGGGCGTACCCCGCAGGAGAGCACCAGCAGGTCGGCGCGCAGCGATCGGCCATCGGCCAGGTCGAGGCGTACGCCGTCGGCGTCCGCGGCCACGCCGGTCGCCGGCACCGCGAGCTGAATGGTGACGCCGAGACCGGCGAGCGTGCCGGCGAGCACGGCGCCGGCCGCCGGGTCGAGCTGCCGTTCCATCAGGTGCCCGGTCGGGTGCACCACGGTTGTGGCCAGCCCGCGCGTGGCGAGCCCTCGGGCGGCCTCCAGGCCGAGCAGCCCGCCGCCGAGCACGAGTGCGCTGTGCGCGCCGTCCGCCGCGGCGAGGATCCGCCGGCAGTCGTCCAGGGTGCGGAACGGGACCACTCGCTCCGGTAGGTCGCCCCGGTCGAGGCCGGGCAGTGGCGGCACCACCGCCCGGCTGCCGGTGGCCAGCACCAGGTGGTCGTAGGAGATCCGTTCGCCGTGCGCGGTGCGGACCTCCCGGGCGGACCGGTCCACCGCGGTCACCGGTACGCCGATGCGCAGGTCGACGCCGTGCACGGCGGCCTCGGTCAGCTCCACGTCCGGCTCGCCGATCCGACCTGCCAGCAGCGTGGAGAGCATGATTCGGTTGTACGCGCGGTGCGGCTCCGCCCCGAGCACGGTGACCTTCCGGTCCCCTTCCCGGACGCGTAGCTCGCCGGCCAGCCGGGCGCCCGCCATCCCGTTGCCGACGATCACCACTCGGGCGGTCATGCCTTCTCCACCCTGACCGCGCAGATCTTGAACTCGGGCATCCCGGAGATCGGGTCCACCGCGTCGTTGGTCACTGAGTTGGCGCGGGCCACCCCGGCCCAGTGGAACGGGGCGAAGACGGTGTCTGGTCGGATCCCCGCGCTGAGCCGGGCCGGAGCGAGCATCTCGCCTCGGCGCGACGTGACCCGCACCGGGTCGCCGTCGTCGATGCCCAGCCGGGCGGCCAGGTCGGGATGCAGCTCGACGAACGCCTCGGGCGCGGCGCGGCGCAGCGCGGCCACCCGGCGGGTCTGGGTGCCGGACTGGTACTGGGCCAGCACCCGGCCGGTGGTGAAGTGCAGCGGGTAGGTGGCGCAGACCTCCTCGGCGGCTGGCCGGTGGTCGACGGGGTGGAACCGGGCCCGGCCGTCCGGGGTGGCGAACCGGTCGGTGAAGAGCCGTGGCGTGTCCGGCCCATCCTCGGCCGGGCAGGGCCAGTAGACGCCGTCAGCGGCATCGATCCGGGCCCAGCTGATGCCGGCGTAGTCGGCGGCCCCGCCGGCGGAGGCGCGGCGCAGCTCGGCGAAGACGGCGGCCGGGTCGGCCGGGAACCGAGCCGCCGCGATGGCGTCCGGTCGGGCATCGGGTCCCCCCGCGGCCGGCCCGATGGCCGAGGGTCGGCTCCGCGCCTCGGTTGTCGGGTCAGCCGCGCCGGAAGCCGCCGGGTCGGCAGCGGCCAGCCGGACCGCGAGGTCGGAGATGATGGCCAGGTCGGTCCGGACGCCCGGTGGCGGCGGGCGTAACGCGTGCCGACGCAGCACCCGACCCTCCAGGTTGGTCATCGTGCCGTCTTCCTCGGCCCACTGCGCGATGGGCAGCACCACGTCGGCCAGCGCGGCCGTCTCGGAGAGCAGCAGGTCGGCGACGACCAGCAGGTCGAGGTCGCGCAGCCGGCGCTCGATCCGGGCCGCCCGGGGCGCGGAGACCACCGGGTTCGAGCCGAACACCAGTAGCGCGCGGGGACCGTCGGGAGTGCCGAGGGAGTCGAGCAGTTGGTAGGCGGGCACACCCGGGCCGGGCAGCTCGTCGGCCGGTACCCCCCAGACCCCGGCCACGTGCTCCCGGGCCACCGGGTCGTCGATCCGCCGGTAGCCGGGGAGCTGGTCGGCCTTCTGCCCGTGCTCCCGCCCGCCCTGGCCGTTGCCCTGGCCGGTGAGGCAGCCGTACCCCGAGCCGGTCCGGCCGGGCAGGCCCACGGCAAGCGCCAGGTTCACGTACGCGGTGACCGTGTCCACTCCCTTGGCATGCTGTTCGGCACCGCGCGCGGTCAGGATGATCACTCGCCCGCCGGTGCCCAGCGCCCGGGCGGTCGCCTCCAGGTCGGCCACCGGCACCCCGGAGAGCTGCTCCGCGCGGGCCGGCCACCAGGCGGCGACACTGCGACGGACCACCTCGAAGCCGGTGGTCCGCTCGGCCACGTACGTCTGGTCGATCCAGCCCTCGATGAGCGCGATGTGCAGCAGCGCGTTGGCCACCGCGAGGTCGGTGCCGGGCAACGGTTGCAGGTGCAGATCGGCCAGGCGGGCGGTGGCGGTGACCCGGGGGTCCACGACGATCAGCCGGCCACCGTTACGGCGCTGCTCGGTGAGCCAGCGCACCAGCGGCGGCATGGTCTCCGCCGGGTTCGCGCCGACCAGCAGCAGGGTGTCGGCCTGGCCCAGGTCGGCCAGTGGGAACGGCAGCCCCCGATCGACGCCGAAGGCGCGCAGGCCGGCAGCCGCCGCCGAAGACATGCAGAACCGTCCGTTGTAGTCGATGTGCCGGGTGCGCAGCGCGATGCGGGCGAACTTCCCCAACGCGTACGCCTTCTCGTTGGTCAGGCCACCGCCGCCGAAGACGGCGACCGCGTCCCGGCCGGCGCCGTCCTGGACGGTGCGGATGCCGGCGACGACCCGATCCAGCGCGGCGTCCCAGCTGGCCGGGCGCAGCTCGCCGGTGGCCGGGTCGCGCAGCAGCGGGGTGGTCAGCCGCTCCGGGTGGTCGAGCAGGTCGGCGGCGGTCCAGCCCTTCTGGCAGAGCCCGCCCCGGTTGGTGGGGAACTGGCGGGGGTGCACCGTCACCCCGTCGGCGTCCTGGCGCAGCACCATGCCGCACTGGAGCGCGCAGTACGGGCAGTGTGTCGCCACCTCTCGGGGCGTCCGCCCCGGGCGAGTTGCCGACCGCGCACCGTCTGTCATGTCGGGAAAGCGTGCCGCCGGGCGGTTTCCGGTCCGGGTCTCTTCTGTTTCGGTCCTGTCAAGTGGGGCTCACACCGCACAGGGGCAGCGGACGTGACGGGTGGGTGGTGTCCGTCGGCCTGCTGTCCGCCAGCCGTGGCCTGCGCCGTCCGCGTCTCACCGTGCGGTCGGTGCTACGCCAGTCACGCGGTTCGCGTCTAACATATGGGAAGGTTTTCTCATGAAATGGGAGAGTGCGATGAGCGTGGCGGACGCCTTCGACGCGGTTGCCGGCAGCTACGACGAGGCACGCAGGCGACTGGTGCCCTGCTTCGACGCCTTCTACGGCACCGCCGTCCAGGTGGCCGCTCCACCCCTGCGCGCCGCACTGGCCGCCGGACGTGCCCCGGAGGTGCTGGACCTGGGCGCCGGCACCGGCCTGCTCTCGCTCCTGCTCGCCGAGGCGGTGCCAGGGGTGCGGCTGACCCTGGTGGACGCCGCACCGGCGATGCTCGCCCGCGCCGCCGACCAGTTGAACGCCCGGTCCATGCCGCACCGGACGGTCCGGGCCAGCCTGGCCGACCCGCTACCGGCCGGTCGGTACGACGCGGTGGTCAGCGCGCTGGCGATCCATCACCTGGACGACGCCGACAAGCGTGCGCTCTACCGGCGGGCCTCCGCGGCGCTGGTGCCCGGCGGGGTGTTCGTCAACGCCGAGCAGGTGGCCGGCCCGACCCCGGCCCTGGACCGGCGCTACGACGAGGTGTGGACGGCACGGATCACCGAGTTGGGCTCGCCCCCCGAGGAGATCGCCCCCGCCCGGGAGCGGATGCGGCACGACCGGCCGACGACGGTCGCCGAGCAGTGCCAGTGGCTCGCCGAGGCAGGCCTGGTCGACGTCGACTGCTACTTCAAGGAATGGCGCTTCGCGGTGTTCGGCGGCCGGGCTGCCGAGTCGACCCGGTGAGGGCCGGAATGTGCGTTTCGACGACCGGGGGTGAGTTGGCGGGCGCGCGGATGACTGATGGTCATACCGATGGGTAGTCTCCTCGGCATGACTGCCAAGGTGACTCTGTCGTTCACAGACGAGACGATCGAGGAGGCCCGGCGGTTCGCCAAGCGCGAAGGGCTGTCGCTCTCCGCGTGGATGGACCAGGCCGCCCGGGAGAAGGCGCTGCGCGAGGTCTTCACCGCGCACGCCGCCGCCGTGGGTCGTGCCGGCATGGACCTGGAGTCCGCCGCCCTCGCCGACGCCCGCGAGGTGGGTATGGTCGACGACCTGCTCTTCCGCGGCCGGCCGCGTGCTGCGTAGGGGTGAGGTCTGGCGCATCGAGGGCGCTCGGGAACGCCTCGGACTCGTGATCAGCTCGGACGTCTACAACTCCACCGACGTGCCGATCGTGATCGTGGTCGAGGTGGTCGAGGAGTCGCTGCTGCGGGACTCCCCGCTCGCCGTGACGATGGGCCGCTACGTGGTGATGCCCGACCGCCTCTCCTCGCCGATGAAGAAGTGGTTCACCGATTGCGTGGACGTCGCCGACACCGACACCATGCTCCGGGTCGGCCGCGCGCTGCGCATCCTCCAGGAGCTCTGACCTCCGACCGGGGTGCCCCGCTCACTACCGCTGCCGGCCCGCGGTGCGGTTACCGTTTCCGGGCCGACCCGCGACGGGCACCGCCCGGTAACCCGGTGTTCCTAGCGTTCCCCCTGGTCACATCGACGAGGAGGAGCCGCAGTGAGCACGCTCACCAGCACCGCAGTCACCGCCGTGCCGCCGGGCGCCACGGGGCACCGGCACCGCCTCGACGACTGGCGCCCCGAGGACCCCGACTTCTGGCGGACAACGGGCGCACCGATCGCCCGGCGCAACCTCTGGGTCTCGATCTTCGCCGAGCACGTCGGCTTCTCGGTGTGGAGCCTCTGGTCGGTGACCGTGCTCTTCCTCGGCCCCGAGTACGGCATCGATCCGGCCGGGAAATTCCTGCTCACCGCAGTGCCGGCCGCGCTGGGCGCAGTGCTGAGGCTGCCGTACACGCTGGCGGTGGCCCGCTTCGGTGGGCGGCGCTGGACGATCGTCAGCGCACTGCTGCTGCTGGTGCCCGCGGTGCCGATGACGTTGCTGCTGGAGCCCGGGGTGTCCTACACCACGCTGATGGTGCTCGCCTGCCTCACCGGCGTCGGAGGTGGCAACTTCGCATCCTCGATGGCGAACATCAACCTGTTCTATCCACAGCGGCTCAAAGGCCGGGCCCTCGGGCTCAACGCCGGCGGCGGCAACCTGGGCGTACCCGCGGTGCAGTTGGTCGGGCTGGCGGTACTGGCCACCGCCGGTGCCGCGTACCCCCGGCTGGTTCCGGCGGTCTACCTGCCGCTGATCGTGCTGGCCGCGCTGGCGGCGGCCCGCTGGTTGGACACCGTGCCCGGGGCGCGCAACGAGTCGGGCGCGCTGCGCGAGGCCGCCCGCGACCCGCACACCTGGATCATGTCGCTCCTCTACATCGGCACCTTCGGCTCGTTCATCGGGTTCGGCTTCGCGTTCGGTCAGGTGCTCCAGCTCCAGTTCGCCGAGCGGTTCCCGACCCCCGTCGACGCTGCCTGGTTGACCTTCCTCGGCCCGCTGGTGGGCTCGCTGATCCGGCCGCTGGGCGGGCACCTCGCCGACCGACTCGGCGGAGCCCGGGTGACCTTCTGGAACTTCGTGGCGATGGCGGCCGGCGCCGGAGCGGTGCTGTACGCGGCTCGGGAGCGCTCGTTCGGGCTCTACCTGGCCGGGTTCCTCGCCCTCTTCGTCTTCTCCGGCATCGGCAACGGCTCCACGTACAAGATGATCCCGGCCATCTTCCGGGCCCGGGCGGCGGACGCGGTGGCCGCGGGCCGGCGCGACCCGGAGGGCGCCGCCCGTTGGGCGCGGCGCATGACCGGCGCGTTGATCGGGATCGCCGGCGCGGTCGGCGCCTCCGGCGGGGTGCTGGTCAACGTCGCGTTCCGTCAGTCGTTCCTCGGCTCCGGCAAGGCCGACGCCGCCTACCTGGCGTTCATCGGTTGGTACGCGCTGTGTGTCGTGGTGACCTGGGTCGCGTATCGTCGTCCGAGGGCCGAAGGGCTCGCTGGCGTGTGAGCTGGGCCACGGCCGTTGGGTCGCCGCGCGGGGCCGTACCCCCGTTTTGACCTGCCGACCGGGCGCCCGGTATCGTTGCCTGCTGTTGTACGACATCCAGAGGCGTGCCCTATCAGGTACGCTTGGTCGTTCGTGCGCGCTGGTCCGGCCTGCAAGATCTGGTCACCTCGGCGCGCGACCCCAGACCGACGACGAGACAAGGTAGACCTGTGCGTACGTACAGCCCGAAGCCGGGTGAGATCGAGCGTCAGTGGCACGTCATCGACGCCTCTGATGTCGTGCTGGGCCGCCTGGCCACCCACGCCGCCACGTTGCTGCGTGGTAAGCACAAGCCGACTTTCGCGCCGCACGTCGACACGGGCGACTTTGTCGTCATCGTGAACGCGGGCAAGGTTGCGCTGACCGGCAACAAGCGCCAGACCAAGGTTGCTTACCGCCACTCCGGTTACCCGGGTGGTCTGAAGCAGGTCGGCTATGACGAGCTGCTGACCAAGCGCCCCGAGCGGGCCATCGAGCTGGCCGTGAAGGGGATGCTCCCGCACAACAAGCTCGGCCGCCAGCTGATCAAGAAGCTGAAGGTCTACGCCGGTGCCGAGCACCCGCACGGCGCTCAGCAGCCGATGCCGTTCGAGATCAAGCAGATCGCGCAGTGAGCGCGGGCGAAGGAAGCAGCATGACCGACATCACCGAGACCGAGGTTGCCCCCGAGGCCACCGAGGCGCCCGCGCCCGTCGCCCGCGCGCCGCGTGGTGACCGCCCGATCCAGACCGTGGGTCGGCGCAAGCAGGCCATCGTCCGGGTCCGTATCGTTCCGGGCACCGGCAAGATCACCTGCAACGGCCGCGACCTTGAGGCCTACTTCCCGAGCAAGGTGCACCAGCAGCTGATCAAGGACCCGCTGGTCACCGCCGAGAAGCCCGAGCAGTTCGACGTCATCGCCAACCTGCGCGGCGGCGGCACCACCGGCCAGGCCGGCGCGCTGCGGCTGGGCATCGCCCGGGCGCTGATCGTGAACGAGCCGGACGACCGCCCGGCCCTGAAGAAGGCCGGCTTCCTCACTCGGGACGCCCGGGTCAAGGAGAGCAAGAAGTACGGCCTCAAGAAGGCCCGTAAGGCTCCCCAGTACTCGAAGCGCTGATCTTCGCCAGCGCGTTGTACTTCTGACGGACGGCCGGTCCGCCTCCCCTCCAACGGGGAGGTGGGCCGGCCGTTCCGCTTTCTCCTTAACGGCAGTGTCATCGGAGGTTGGCGGCTATGGGTCGGTTGTTCGGCACGGACGGCGTACGCGGGCGGGCGAACGCGGATCTCACCCCCGAGTTGGCGCTCGCGCTGGCCGTGGCCGCCGCGCACACTCTCGCCGAGACGGACCGCAGCCATCCGCCGCTCGCGGTGGTCGGCCGGGACACCCGGGCCAGCGGGGAGATGCTGGAGGCTGCCGTGGTGGCCGGGCTCACCAGCGCCGGTGCCAACGTGGTGCGGGTCGGCGTGCTGCCCACCCCGGCGGTGGCGTACCTCACCGCAGAGGCCAAGGCAGACCTCGGCGTGATGCTCTCCGCGTCACACAACCCGATGCCGGACAACGGCATCAAGCTCTTCGCCGCCGGCGGGCACAAGCTGCCCGACGAGATCGAGATGCAGATCGAGGCGGCCGTCGAGACGAACGCCACCACCGCCTGGGACCGGCCGATCGGCGCCGGCGTCGGCCGGGTGCACGACCTGCTCGACGGTGCGGACCACTACGTCCAGCACCTGGTCGGCACCGTGCCGCACCGGCTCGACGGGATCAAGGTCGTGGTCGACTGCGCCAACGGCGCCGCCGCCGAGGTAGCCCCGGTCGCCTACCGGGAGGCTGGCGCGGAGGTCGTGGCGATCCACGCCGAGCCGGACGGGCTGAACATCAACGACGACTGCGGCTCCAACCACATCGAGGCGCTGCGCGAGGCCGTGGTCGAACACGGCGCCCACCTGGGCATCGCCCACGACGGTGACGCCGACCGCTGCGTGGCGGTCACCGCCGACGGCGACGAGGTCGACGGCGACGAGGTGATGGCGATCCTCGCGCTGGCCATGCGGGACGCCGGCACGCTCACCCAGGACACCCTGGTGGCCACCGTGATGAGCAACCTCGGGCTGCGGCTGGCCATGTCCGCACAGGGCATCCGGCTGATCGAGACCAAGGTCGGCGACCGGTACGTGCTGGAGGAGCTGCGCGGCTCCGGGCTGGCGCTCGGCGGCGAGCAGAGCGGCCACATCGTCATGCCCGCACACGCCACCACCGGCGACGGGGTGCTCACCGGCCTGCACCTGATGGCCCGGATGGCGGCCACCGGCCGGTCCCTGGCCGAGCTGGCCTCGGTGGTCACCAAGCTGCCCCAGGTGCTGATCAACGTGCCCGTCGGCGACCGGACCGTCGGCGCCAACGCACCGGCCGTACGCGCCGAGGTCGAGCGGGTCGAGGCGGAACTGGGCGAGACCGGCCGGGTGCTGCTGCGCCCGTCGGGCACCGAGCCGCTGGTCCGGGTGATGGTCGAGGCAGCCACCGAGCAGACCGCCCGCGAGGTCGCCGAGCGGATCGCCGAGCAGGTGCGCACCGCCAGCCCTGTCGGCTGAAACCGCCGCCGTACCGCTGCGGCGTCACAGCCGTAGCCGGGCCGCCCGCTCGTACGTCTCGGCCGGGTCCTCGCCGTCGGTGAGGTCCAGGTCCTCGGTGACACGTCCGTCGTTCAGACGGACCAGTCGGTCGCAGCGGGCGGCGATGGCCTGTTCGTGTGTGGCCAGCAGGATGGTCATGCCGTGCCGGTCGCGAAGGTGGAGCAGCAGATCGAGGATCTGCCCGCCGGTGGTCGAGTCGAGGTTGCCGGTGGGCTCGTCGGCCAGGAGCAGGCCCGGTGCGCCCATCAGCGCCCGGGCGATGGCGACTCGCTGCTGCTGACCGCCGGAGAGCTGCGCCGGCAGGGCGCGCTCCCGCCCGGCCAGGCCAACCGCGTCCAGCAACTCCCGGGCTCGGGCCGCGTGATCGCCCCGGCCCCGGCGGGGGAGGACGGGCGCGATCACGTTGTCCAGCACGGTGAGCGCGGGCAGCAGGTGATAACGCTGGAACACGAAGCCGACCCGTTGCCGGAAGCGTGCCAGCGCCGCCCTGCGCAGGCTGCTGACCACCACGCCGTCGACGGTGACGGTGCCCTTGTCGGGCTGCTCGATCGCGCCGATCAGGTGTAGCAGCGTCGACTTGCCCGACCCGCTCGGCCCGGTCAGCGCGACCACCGAACCGGCCGCGATGGTCAGGGACACGTCGTCGACGGCCGTCAACCGGTCCGCGCCGGTGCCGAACTGTCGGATCAGGTGGTCGACCGCGATCGCGCTGCCGCTCTGCTCGCTCATGATCTGCTACTCCTCTGCCAGTAGTCGGGCGGGCCGCAGGCGCGGCAACAGAGCGGCGGGCACCAGCGCGGCGACGGCGCTGACCAACGCGCCCGCCAGCGCCGTCAGCGCGGCGACCAGGACCAGCGCGCCGGGAAGGTCGCCGATCAGCCAGCCCGCGCTGGCCAGGCCGATCGCCGCTCCGGTCGTCGCCCCCACGATCCCCAGCGCCAGCCCCTCGTAGCCGACCAGCCGGCCCAGCTCGGCGTCGGTCCAGCCGATCGCGCGCAGGGTGGCCAGCTCGGCGGCCCGGTCGCGGATGTTCAGGTAGAGCACGTCCGCGACCGCTGCGGCACCGAGCAGCACCGTGGCGGCAGCGGCCACGGTGTCCGCGCCGCGCACGCTCAGCGAGACCATGTCGCCGAGCAGACTGCCGACGATTGCGCCCCGGAACGCCCACGTGGCGGCGGCGACCAGCGTCAGCGCGGCCACCCCGATCGCCAGCGCACCGGCACCGAGGAATGTGCGCCCGGGGGTGCGGGCCAGGTTGACCAGGGCCAGCCCGAAGAGGGTCCGCGGCCGACGTGCCCAGCCGGCGGGAGCGACCATCGGGCGGAGGGCGGCGGCCGGGTGGGCGCGCGCGGCCCGCAGCGCCGGCACCAGGCCCGCGGCCAGAGCGAGCAGCAGGGCGATGGGTACGGCCAGGGCCGACCGCCGCCAGTCGACGTCGATGCCGAGCGCCATCCCGAGCGGCACCGCGAGCGTCAGCGACAACAGGCCGGCGATGAGCCCGAGCAGGGCGACCTCGCCGAGGATCAGCGCCGCGATCCGACGGACCGGCCAGCCGAGGCAGGAGAGCACCGCCAGTTCGGAGCGCCGGTCGCGGACGGCAGCGCTGACCGCGTTGCCGAGGAACAGCACGCAGACCACCAGCACCAGCACGAAGAGCACCAGGCTCTTACGGTCCACCGCCTGCGTGATGACCGATGCCACGCCGAGTGCCGACCAGTTCTCGGTCAGCCGCAGCATCGGCCGTCCGAACGAGCCGGCGGGCAACTCCACGGTCTGTGGTGCGGCCGAGGAGCCGAGCGTGATGTCGACGTCCAGCCCGGTGCGTGCCGCGATCTGCTCGGCGACCAGCCGGACCCGCTCGGCGGAATGCTCGCTGTAGCCGCCCACATCGGCCACCCGCACCCGGATCGCGCTGATCGGCGCCCTGGCCTGTGGCCCGCCGCCGCCCTGAAGGAGTTTCGGCACGCTGCCGAGGTTGGTGAGGAGCAGCGGCGGCGCCGAGAGGTAGCCGGCGGGATTGCCGCTGGGCGCCAGTGGCTGACCGCCCAGTGCTGCCCGGCTGCGGTCGTCGGCACCCTGCGCCATCGGCGCCTGGTAGGTCTCCAGCGGCAGTTGGCCGAGGTCGCTGAACCCGGTCAGCCGGCCCGGGTCGAAGACACCGATGGCCCGCCAGAAGCGATTGGGGGTGTTTCCGCCCGTGGGTAGCGGCAGCGCCCGTACCGATCGCGAACCGCTGTCGTCGGCGAGCCAGGGTCGGGGCATCGGGTTGAAGGCTTCCTCTTCGCCGTACACCTCGGGGTTGCCGGGCGGCTGTTGGCGAGCGCGCAGGCTGCCGTCGGGTAGCCGGTCGTACTGCACGTCGGCCGACTGCACGACGGTTTGCAGTTGGCCGACACAGCACCCGGCCGGCGACAGCTCCTCGGTCAGCATTGCCTGGTGGCCGGCGGTGAGGTCGTACCGGCTGGACCCGGCCGGAGTCCCACCAGGGCGGCTCAACGTCTTTTCCAGGTCGATTGCCTCCACGCCGACGGGACTGATCGCGAGCCGGGTAAATCTGGCCGCCAGCGACTCGTCGATGAAGGGTCGGTTGGTGACGAGGACCGGCACCTCGTGGTTCTCCGCCGTGCCGAGGCGTCTGACAGCGACCGTGTCGTCCACGCGGACGGCTCGGCCCGTGACCACGGCATCGTCGAGGCCGACCAGCTGTTCCTCGGCCGCCGGGTCCACCGCCGCCAGGAGGAACGGCACGGTCAGGTCGTACGCCAGCACCAGCCGGTCGGCGGGTGTCGAGGAGCCGTCCCGGTCGGTCGCCAGCAGGTAGGGCGGGCCTTGGAACCGGCCGTCGGGCAGCAGTTGCACGGCGTCCAGGGACCAGTGCTCGCGCTCGGAGAGCGTGCCCGGGTTTCCGAGCAGAGCGAATTGCGGATCGCAGATGGGAAGGCTGCGCCCGTCCGGCTGTACCTCCCGGGTAGTAAGCCCACAGGTGTCCGACCAGGGGTACGACCGCCCATCGGAGTACGGCGCGGCACTGCTGTCGATCTCCCCGTCGAGCCGGGGGTAGATCAGCGGCTTCGTGGTCACGTACACGTACCGGGGTTTGCCCGGTGCGCTGGAGAGACCGCGTTCGGCGTGGAAGGTCGGGTCGACCCGGATGACCTGACGATCGAGCGATCGGTCGACGGCGTCGGTGAGGTCGATCGGCGTCGGTAGCAGGGTGGTGGAATAGCCGAGCATCGCGATCGGGGCCGCCACCTCGATGCCGGGGACCGCTTGAACCTGCTCGTACTGCTGGGTGGTGATGCCGCCGAAGAGCCCGGAGAGATAGTTGGGGCGGACGAGCCCGCGCTCGGCCTCCAGCGGAGTGCGGGTCCCCTTCGGACGGACCAGGATCTCGTAGGCGACCTGGGTGTTGCGCTCGACCGTGCCGATGACGTCCAGGTGGGAGGTGGTGGTGGCGCCGGTCAGGACCACGAAGCCGGTGGTGGCCACCAGCACGCCGACCAACAGCGCCACCGACCGCCCCGCACGGCCGCGCAGCTGTCTCCAGATGAAGCCGAGCATGTCGCGCCTCCCCGTGTGCTGTCTCCCACTCTGCGCGATACATTGTGACAATGCAAGACCCGTACCGGAGGTGACATGGCGATCCAGCACGCCGTCCTCGCCCTGCTCGCTGGTGGCCCCAGCCACGGCTACCAGCTCAAGGGCGCGTTCGAGGCAGCCGTCGGCCCGCAGTGGGGGCCGCTGAACATCGGCCACCTCTACCAGATCCTCGACCGGCTCTCCCGGGACGAGCTGGTCGTCGCCGAACGGCAACCGCAGCCGATCAAGCCGGACCGGGTGGTCTACGAGATCACCCCGGACGGCCGCGCGGAGTTGGCGCGGTGGTTGGCCGAGCCGAGTCCGCGCAGCGGCGGATTCCGGGACGACTTCTTCCTCAAGGTCACCGCCGCCGCCCGGTCCGGCTCGGCAGCCACGGTTCGCGCGGTGCTCAGCAACCAGCGCGGGCACCTGCTGCGCGAGCTGCGCAATCTGGACGGCCTACGCCGTGCCGTCGAAGACCCGGTGGTCGGGTTGCTGCTCACCGCCGCGAGCCGGCACGTGACGGCGGACCTGTCGTTCGTGGACGACGCCGAGTCGGTGCTGCTCGGTGACGAGGGCCAACTGCTGACCCGGCTCGCGACATCGACGGCGGATCAGTCGTCGAGCGACCCCGGGTCGGCCCTCCCCGGGCCGGTCAGTGGCTCGGGCTCAGAGCGCGCAGCCGGGTGACCGCCTCGGTCAGCACCTCGGGACGCTTGCAGAAGGCGAAGCGGACCAGCCGCCGGCCGGCCTCCTGGTCGTCGTAGAAGACCTGGGTCGGTACGGCCACCACGCCGCAGCGCTCCGGCAACGAGCGGCAGAACTCCACCCCGTCCCGGCCGCCCAGGGCGGTGACGTCGGCGGTGACGAAGTACGTCCCCTCCGGCACCAGCACCTCGAACCCGGCGTCGGTGAGGCCGCCGACGAGCTGGTCACGGCGCTGCTGGAGCCCGTCCCGGAAGCCGGTGTAGTAGTCGTCCGGCAGGGCCAGTGCCACGGCGACCGCCGGTTGCAGCGGTGCCGCGTTGACGAAGGTGAGGAACTGCTTCACCCGCAACACCGCCGAGACCAGCGCCGCCGGACCGCTCACCCAGCCGACCTTCCAACCCGTGCAGGAGAAGGTCTTGCCGGCCGAGGAGATGCGCAGCGTTCGCTCCCGCATCCCGGGCAGGCTGGCCAGCGACACGTGCGGGCTCGCCGCGTCGGTGAACACCAGGTGCTCGTACACCTCGTCGGTGACCGCGTACGCGCCGTGCTCCTGGCACAGCTCGGCGATCATTGCCAGCTCGGCCGGGGTGAAGACCTTGCCGGTGGGGTTGTGCGGCGAGTTGAGCAGCACCAGCCGGGTGCGGGGGCCGAACGCCGCGCGCAGCGCGGCCGGGTCGAAGGCGTACCGGCCGTCGGCGGCGGGACGAAGCGTGACCGGCCGCCGGACCGCGCCGGCCAGCGCGATCGAGGCGGCGTACGAGTCGTAGTACGGCTCGAAGCAGACCACCTCGTCGCCCGGCTCGCAGAGGGCGAGGATGCTGGCCGCGATCGCCTCGGTCGCGCCTGCGGTGATCACGATCTCGCCGTCCGGGTCGTACGCCAGGTCGTGGAACCGCCGTTGGTGCTCCGCGACCGCCGCACGCAGGGCGGGAATGCCCGGCCCTGGCGGGTACTGGTTCTGCCCGCCACGCAGCGCCTCGGCTGCGGCAGCCAGCATCTCGGGTGGGCCGTCGGTGTCCGGGAAGCCCTGGCCGAGGTTGACCGCCCCGGTCCGTACGGCGAGGGCGGACATCTCGGCGAAGATCGTGGTGCCGAACGGCCGCATCCGGGCCACCAGCGGGTCGACATCGGTGCTCGTCGTCACCTGCGCCAGCCTACGGCCACCCCCGGGCCGAACCCCAGCCTCACTCCGTCGTGCAGGTGGTCCGCCAGTACCCCTCGGTCTTGTTGATCACCGGCTTGCCGGCGCCGGTGACCGTGACGGTGCAGTCGATCGGTTTGTCGCCCACGTCGCCGGGCCAGGTGGCCTCCACCATGACCCGGCTTTGGCCGTTGGTCCGGATGGTGGTGCGCCAGGGCAGCTTCGCACGGTCGACGTGGATGAGGTCGCTCTCGGCGTCGTAGTACGAGATGTCCGCCTCGCCCGCTCCGGTGACCTCGTAGACCACCGTCACCGGTGCCGGCCCCGAGGTCGGGCTGGTGATCGGCTTCTTGGTGGGGGTGGGCGCGGTGGTGGTCGGCACCACGGTGGTCGGCTCGGCGGTGGGCGCGGCCCAGCCGTCGTCGTCGCCGTACGGGCCGTCGTACGGGTCACTGGCGACCGGGTCCGGGGCTCCCTCGCTGAGCAGCAGGCCGCCCACGCAGAAGCAGCCACAGACGGTGAGGACGAGCACCGCGACGACCGCGACGACGATCCCGACCGCCCGACCGGTGTCGCTGGACGGGCTGCCGCCGACCTGCGGGTACCCGGGGTAGGCGTAGGGCGGCGGATAGCCGGGCGGCGGCCAACCGGCGGGCGGCGGACCGGAGGCCGACGGCGGCCAGGGCGTCTCCGATGCTCCCGGCGTCCAGGACGTTGCCGGCGGCCCGGGGGTGTCCGGCGGTCCGGGCGTCCAGGCGGTTGCCGGTGGCCCGGGGGTGTCCGGCGATCCCGGCGTCCAGGAGGCGGGCGGCGGGGACGGTGTCCACGGGGCGGCGGGCGGATCCGGCGTCCATGGCGCTGCCGGAGGTCCGGGTGTCCACGGGGCCGGCGGGGACGGTGTCCACGGGGCCTGTGGTGCCCACGGTTGGCCCGGGCCCAGCGGGTCAGGTGCCGGAAGCGGGCTCGGGGGTGCCCAGGAGTGCGGTGCCGTCGGGTCCGGCGGTGGGGTGCCCGCTCCCGAGGGGTGCGGCTCGGCGGACGGTCCCGGCGTCGCGCCGGGTGACGGCTCCGGGGACGGGGTCGGGGACGGATCGGGCGGGGGCGCGTCGGACATGGCTGCTCCGGGCGGGAGTGGGTATGGGACGAACGGGCCAGGGAAGGGACGCGCCGAACCCGCCGAGAGACTTTCGTACCCGGAGACCGTCCGCAACCCCCTCGCCCCCGGCCCGGGCCCCGACCGGACCGGTGAAGCTCGTCCCGTTGCGTCCCGCCAGCCACTGATCGCTCAGATTCGGTGATTGTTTAGCCGACTTTCGAGCACCCATGATGAGCGAAACTGGGTTAGGCTGCGGGCCATGTGTGGAATCGTGGGATACGCGGGCGCGCGCCCCGCACTCGGCATCGTGCTCGACGGGCTGCGGCGGCTGGAATACCGCGGCTACGACTCGGCGGGCGTCGCGATCGTCTGCGATGACCAGCTGCTGATCGAGAAGAAGGCCGGCAAGCTGGCCAACCTGGAGAAGGTGCTCTCCGAGCGGGCCGCCGACGACCCGGCCTCCTGCGCGGCCAGCCCGATCGGCATCGGTGACGGCACCACCGGCATCGGCCACACCCGCTGGGCCACCCACGGCGGCCCGACCGATCGCAACGCCCACCCGCACCTCGCCCCCGACGGCCGGGTCGCGGTGATCCACAACGGCATCATCGAGAACTTCGCCAAGCTGCGCACCGAGCTGGAGGCCGACGGCGTCCAGTTCACCAGCGACACCGACACCGAGTGCGCGGCCCACCTGCTCTCCGCCGCCCTGGCCGACCTGCGCGCAGCCGGTCAGCCGGACAGCCCACAGCTGCTCGCCGCCGGCATGCGGGTGGTCTGCCAGCGGCTGGAGGGTGCCTTCACCCTGCTCGCCGTCGACGCCTCGGTGCCCGGCGCGGTCGTCGGCGCCCGGCGTAACTCGCCGCTCGTGGTTGGTCGGGGCGACGGGGAAAACTACCTGGCCAGCGACGTCGCCGCGTTCATCGAGCACACCCGGGAAGCGGTCGAGCTGGGCCAGGACCAGATCGTCCTGATCACCGGTGACAGCATCGAGATCACCGACTTCCACGGCCAGCCCGCCAGCGGCAAGGACTTCCACGTCGACTGGGACTCGTCGGCCGCCGAGAAGGGTGGCTACGACTGGTTCATGCTCAAGGAGATCGAGGAGCAGCCGCAGGCCATCGCCGACACGCTGCTTGGCCGGCTCACCGAGACCGGTGAGATCGCCCTCGACGAGGTCCGCCTCAGCGACCAGGATCTGCGCGACGTGGACAAGATCTTCATCGTGGCCTGCGGCACCTCCTACCACGCCGGGATGGTGGCGAAGTACGCCATCGAGCACTGGACCCGGATCCCCTGCGAGGTGGAGCTGGCCAGCGAGTTCCGCTACCGCGACCCGGTGCTCGACCGCTCCACGCTGATCGTGGTCATCTCGCAGTCCGGCGAGACCATGGACACCCTGATGGCGCTGCGCCACGCCAAGGAGCAGAAGGCGCGGGTGCTCGCGATCTGCAACACCAACGGCTCGACCATCCCCCGTGAGTCGGACGCCGTGCTCTACACCCATGGCGGGCCGGAGATCGCCGTCGCCTCCACCAAGGCGTTCCTCACCCAGCTCGTCGCCTGCTACCTGATCGGACTGCACCTGGCCCAGGTGCGCGGGATCAAGTTCGCCGACGAGGTGGGCGCGGTGGTGGCTCAGCTCCAGGAGATGCCGGGCAAGCTGCGCGAGCTGCTGGACCGCATCGAGCCCGTCCGCGAGCTGGCCCGGGAGCTGAAGTCCGAGCCGACGATACTGTTCATCGGCCGACACGTCGGCTACCCGGTGGCCCTGGAGGGCGCGCTCAAGCTCAAGGAGCTGGCGTACATGCACGCCGAGGGCTTCGCCGCCGGCGAGCTGAAGCACGGCCCGATCGGGCTGATCGACGAGGGCACCCCGGTGATCTGCGTGGTGCCCTCGCCGGTGGGCCGGGGCATGCTGCACGACAAGGTCGTCTCCAACATCCAGGAGGTGCGGGCGCGCGGCGCGCGGACCATCGTGATCGCGGAGGAGGGCGACGAGGCCGTCGTCCGGTACGCCGACCACCTGATCTACGTGCCGCGTACGCCGACGCTGCTGGCCCCGCTGGTCACCACGGTGCCGTTGCAGGTGCTCGCCGCCGAGATCGCCGCTGCCCGGGGGCACGATGTGGACCAGCCCCGCAACCTGGCCAAGTCGGTCACCGTCGAGTAACCGAGGCCCGACCTCCGGAGCCCCGGTCGCCGCACCCGCGGTGGCCGGGGCTTCTTGTCGAGCTGGTGCCGGTGCCGGCGCCGATGGCCGACCTGACCGAGGAGACCGCCAAACGGGGCGAGCCCGGCATTCGCCGCCGACAAGTGGCCACCGTCAGCGGCCCAGCACGACGCGGGCCATCCCGTCGAGCGCCGGGTTGCCCGGGTCCCAGTAGCCGGCGTGCCCGCGCCGGTCGCTGGGGAAGACCCGCCCGCCGAACCCGGGATCAGCCGGGTCGTGGCCGAACCACAGCTCGTGCCCGCCCCGGTCGGGCCAGCCGAGTACGGCGGTGAGCGGGGCAGCGCCGAGCAGCGCCCGCCGGGCCAGCTCGTCGGCGGGGCGGGCCAGCCGGATCACGTCGTCGGGGGCGCTGCTGGCCCAGACCTGCCCGGGCGGCAGGCCCAACTCGGCGGCGTGCGCCGCACCCACCCCGGGCGAGCCGACGAAGACCAGCGCGTCGGCGGCCAACCCGTGCTCCCGGGCCGCCATGCCCACCACCAGCGAGCCGTAGCTGTGCCCCAGGACGGTCTGCCGGGCCGGCGGTCCCTCGTGGCTGGCCCGCAGCCCCTCCTGGAAGCGGTGCAACGCCGGCCCGGCGTCGCGGGCCTGGCCGGCCGAGGCCGCCTCGGGCAGGAAGTCCGGTGCGTCGTAGTCCAGCCAGAGCACCGCCGAGCTGCGCTCACCCGGGGCGAGCGCGGCACACCGGTCCAGGACCCGCGCCGCCCGGCCCAGCTCGCCGGGGGCGTCGTCCAGACCCGCCGTCATCCCCGGCACATAGGTCAACACCCGGTCGGCATGGTCCGGGTCGCCGAGTGCCATCACCACCCGCCCCTCCCCGGCCGCGTCCAGCCCGAGCAGGTACGCCCGCGGCTCCCCGGCCGCCACCAGCCGCCCAGCCAGCGCCTCCAGCCCGGCCAGCCGCGCGGCCACCCCGCGCAGCCGGGCCGACGCGGCCGGCCCGGGCGGCACCCGGGTCAGCAACCGCCGCCGCTCGGCCAGCAATTCCTCGCGCCAGGCACCGAGTCGCAGCCGGTTGGCCTGGTCGCGGGCGGCTACCGGCACCCCGTCCAGGCGGCCGACCAGGGTCGGCTCGTGCGCGACCAGCCACCGCCGCTGCGCCGGGGTCAACCCCGCCCACCAGGCTCGGGCCAGGGCCGGCGCGGCACCGGGAGCCGGGCGGCCGGGCGGTGGCGGGGACGCCCAGCCGGAGCGGGCGGCTCGGGCCAACTCGTCCAACCGGTCGGCGGCCGTGCGGTCGGCCGCCCCGGCCCGGTCGAGCGCGTCCCGCAGCGCCGCCGCCACCCGGGCTGCCGCCAGGCCGGCCCGCTCGGTCGGCCGCACCCGGGTCGGATCAACGTGCACCCCGCCCGCCCGGTCCACCACCAGGCCGGACGCATCGGCCAGGGCGACCGCCGACCCGAGCCGCGCCTTCGCCACCACCAGCCGGCCGGCCAACTCGGCCAGCACCTGGTCGGCCTCGATCAACGCGGGAACGACCGAGGTCAGCTCGTCGCGCAGGCCGGCGAGCCGGGCGTCCGCCGCCGTGGCGGCCGCACCGGACCAGCCGTCCCGCAGCCGCCCGGTGGCCCCACCCAGCTCGCCGGCGCGCCGCTCGACCGGCCCGGTCAACCCGGCCCACGCCGCCCCGGCGGCCCGCCACCCGCCCGGGTCCGCGGCCCAGAGCTGCCGGTAGCCGACGCTGGTCACCGGGGCAGGCCGGCGAACCGGCCGGCGGCCCGGTCGTCCACCGTCTCGTACGCCTCGGCCGCCGCCCGGACCCCACCGGCGGTCGCCGCCACCCGGGTGCCCAGCCGGCAGAGCCAGGCGTGCCCGGCCGCCTCCAGCTCAGCCAGGGCGGCGGCGGCCCGCCACTCGGGCACCGGCACCAGCAGCCCGGCAACCCGGCCAGGCCCAGCGCCAAGCGGTGCGCCGCGTTGTCGAGCGCGACGGCCACGGCGCGCAGCTCCTCCGGCCGGACGGCGAACGGCTCCTCGGTCATGACCACACCCCCGTGGACGATCGATATCGACGCGCCGACGCTAGGCGCGGCACGGACGCCCGGAAGTGCCCTGTGGACAGCCGGCTGCGGCCGTACCCCGGCCTGTCCACAGGCGTTGCCCACCGCGGGCCCGACGGCTAATCTGCCGCCTTCGCCGCCGGTAGGGTGAACTGGTGATCGTCGCTGTCGGCATCGACGTCGTCCTGGTGGACCGGTTCGCCCGGGCACTGGCGCGGACGCCGCTGCTCGCCGACCGGCTCTTCACCGAGGCCGAGCGGTACACCCGCTCCGGCAACCCGCGCTCGCCGGAGTCGCTCGCCGCCCGCTTCGCCGCCAAGGAGGCCGTCGCCAAGGCGCTCGGCGCGCCGTCCGGGCTGAGCTGGCACGACTGCGAGATCGTGCCCGACCCGGACGGCCGCCCCTGGCTGACCGTCTCCGGCACGGTCGCGGCGGTGGCGCTCGAGCGTGGGGTCAACCGCTGGCATCTCTCGCTGTCGCACGACGGCGGGATCGCGTCGGCGATGGTGGTCGCGGAACGGTGACGTCGGTCGGGTGGGCCGTCCCGGCCCGCCCGCGAGGGGAATGGGACACGGTGGCATGAGACCGGTGTGGCGGGTGGCTGACGTACGGGCGGCCGAGGCGGGACTGATGGGCACGTTGCCGGAGGGCACGCTGATGCAGCGGGCCGCTGCCGGGCTGGCCCGCCGGGCCGCGCTGCTGCTCGCCGAGCGGGGTGGTCTGTACGGCGGGCGGGTGTTGCTGCTGGTCGGCTCCGGTGACAACGGCGGCGACGCGTTGTACGCCGGGGAGCGATTGGCCCGCCGGGGCGTCGCCGTGTCCGCTCTGCTGCTCGCCCCCGGGCGGGCGCACGCCGCAGGGCTGGCCGCGCTGCGGGCCGCCGGTGGCCGGCTGGTGGACCGACCGGTCGACCCGGTGGACCTGGTCCTCGACGGCATCGTCGGCATCGGCGGCACGGGCGGGCTGCGGGCGAACGCCGACGAGGTGGTGCAGCGCCTCGCTGAGCTGCGTGGGCGGGACGGCGGCCGAGCCACCGTGCTGGCGGTCGACGTGCCGAGCGGGGTGGCGGTGGACACCGGGCACGTGCCGCTGGCCGCGTCCGGCCGGCCCACCGCGGTCCGCGCCGACGTGACGGTGACCTTCGGCGCGCTGAAGCCCGCCCTGGTCGTCGGACCCGCCGCCGTGCTGGCCGGGCAGGTGGAGCTGGTCGACATCGGGCTGCGGCCGTGGCTGCGGGGCACCCCGGCGATGCGGGTCACCGAGTGGTCCGACCTGGTCGACTGGTGGCCGCGGCTGGGCCCGGCGTCGGAGAAGTACAGCCGGGGCGTGGTCGGTGTGGCCACCGGCTCGGCGACCTACCCGGGCGCGGCGGTGCTCTCCGTCGGCGGGGCGCTGGCCGGGCCGACCGGCATGATCCGCTACGCCGGCGGCGCCAAGGCGGAGGTGTTGCACCAGCACCCCTCGGTGATCGCCACCGAGCGGGTCGCCGAGGCGGGCCGGGTGCAGGCCTGGGTCTGTGGCTCCGGGCTGGGCACCGGCGAGGACGCGGCGGCCGAGCTGCGCGCCGTGCTGGCCGCGCCGGTGCCGGTGGTGCTCGACGCCGACGCGCTGACCCTGCTCGTGGACGGCTCGCTCGCCGACCAGCTACGCGGTCGGGACGCGCCGATCGTGGTCACCCCGCATGATCGGGAGTTCAGCCGGCTCTGCGGGGAGGAGCCCGGCGCCGACCGGGTCGGCGCCGCGCTGCGGCTGGCCGCCTGGATGAACGCCGTGGTGCTGCTCAAGGGGGACCGCACGGTGATCGGCACCCCGGACGGTCGGGCGTACGTCAACCCGACCGGCACCTCGGCGCTGGCCACCGGCGGCACCGGCGACGTGTTGGCCGGGCTGCTCGGCTCGCTGCTGGCGGCCGGCCTACCCCCCGAGCGGGCGGCGGCCTCCGCGGCTTACCTGCACGGGCTGGCCGGCCGGGAGGCGGCCCGCGGCGGGCCGGTGACCGCGCCCGACGTGGCGATCGCGCTGCGTCCGGTTATCGCCCGGCTGGGCTGATCAAGACGGTTGTGGACGAGACGACCGGATCGGTGTCCGGGACGTGCGTCGCCGCCCGCGGTGATCACGGCGGAAAGTAGGCTGGGCGTATGTGGCAGGCCGAGGTACGCGTCGATCTTGACGCGATCCGTGAGAACGTGAGCCGACTCCGCTCCGGCACCACCGCTGAGCTGATGGCGGTGGTCAAGGGCGACGGGTACGGCCATGGCATGCTTCCGGCCGCCCGGGCCGCGCTCGACGCCGGGGCGGACTGGCTCGGTGTCTGCACCCTCGACGAGGCGCTCACGCTGCGCCGGGCCGGAGTGACCGCGCCGGTGCTGGCCTGGCTGCTCGCTCCCGGGCTGCCGCTGCACGAGGGGGTCAGCGCCGGGGTGGATCTGGGCGCGGCCAGCCTGCCGCAACTGGACGAGATGGTCGAGGCGAGCCGGCGCGCCGAGCGCCCGGCCCGGTTGCACCTGAAGATCGACACCGGGCTCTCCCGGGGTGGGGCGACCGTCGCGGACTGGCCGGCGCTGCTGGACGCCGCCGCCAAGGCGCAGGCCGACGGCCTGGTCGAGGTGGTCGGCGTGTGGAGCCACTTCGTGTACGCGGACATGCCCGGCCACCCGACCACCGACCGGCAACTGGCCGTCTTTCACGAGGGGCTGGCCATGGTCGAGCGGGCCGGGCTCCGCCCGCGCTGGCGGCACCTGGCCAACTCGGCGGCGACCCTGACCCGCCCGGACACCCACTTCGACCTGGTCCGCCCCGGCCTGGCCGTCTACGGCCTCTCCCCGGTGGCCGGCGAGACGTACGGGCTGCGCCCGGCGATGACCGCGCGGGCCCGGGTGATGCTCACCAAGCGGGTGCCCTCCGGCACCGGTGTCTCCTACGGGCACACCTACACCACGGAGGCCGACGCCAACCTGGCCGTGGTGCCACTCGGATACGCCGACGGAGTACCCCGGCACGCGTCCAACAGCGGGCCGGTGCAGCTCGCCGGCGCGCGGCGGACCATCTCCGGTCGGGTCTGCATGGACCAGTTCGTGGTCGACTGCGGCGACGACCCGGTGGCCGACGGCGACGTGGCGACGCTCTTCGGCAGCGGCGCCAACGGCGAGCCGACGGCCGACGACTGGGCCGAAGCGGCCGGCACCATCAACTACGAGATCGTCACCCGGTTCGGCGGCACCCGGGTGCCCCGGGTCTACGACGGCGAGCGGCCGTGAGCGCGAGGAGTGAGCCGGGGTTGCGAGCCCCGCAGTCGCGAACCGAGGTGGCACCGTGAGCGCGAGGCGCATCCCGCGTCCGCGGACCGCGGCTGGCCGGGTCGCCGGAATCGTCGGCGCCGCGGTCGGGGTGGCCGCGGCCGGCCTGGCCGCCGGCGTCGCGACCGAGCGCACCCTGGTCCGCCGGCTCAAGGCCGACCCGGCCGACCGCTACGCGCACGAGAAGTTCGACGAGCAGCGGTACGACGACGCGTTCCGGCTGGAGTTGCCGGACGGCACCGACATCCACGTCGAGGTGGTCGAGCCGACCCGCCCGGTCTCCGGACATCCGACGGTGGTGCTGGTGCACGGCTTCTGCCTGGACATGGGCACGTTCCACTTCCAGCGGCAGATGCTCGCCGAGCGCGGCGACTACCGGATCGTGGCGTACGACCAGCCCGGTCACGGCCGGTCCGGCCGGCTGGAGACCGGCGAGTACGACCTCGCGGTGCTCGGCCGGACGCTGCGTCAGGTGATCGACCGGACCGCCCCGGACGGGCCGCTGGTGCTGGTCGGCCACTCGATGGGCGGCATGACCATCATGGCGTTCGCCGAGTTGTTCCCGGAGCTGTTCGGAGACCGGGTGGTGGGCACCGTGCTGATGGCCACCTCGGGCGGGCTGATCGCGGAGACCAAGCTGGTCGCGCCGGCGCTGCTCGGCCGGGTCGGCGGCCCGGTGCTGTTCATGGTGAGCAATGCCACCCGGTACGGCGGGCCGGTGATCGACAAGGCCCGCAAGTCGACCTCGAACGTGGCCTGGCTGCTCACCCGCAAGTACGGCTTCGGCACCCGCAAGCCCAGCCCGGCACTGGTGTCCTACGTGGAGATGATGAACTCCCGGACGTCGGCCGACACGGTGACCCGCTATCTGCGGACCCTGGCCACCCACTCGCGCTTCCCGGCGCTCGCGGCGCTGGCCGACACACCGGTGCTCGTGGTGGTCGGCGACAAGGACATGATCACTCCGGTGACCCACTCCGAGGAGATCGTCCGGCGGCTGCCGCACGCCGAGTTCGTGCAGATCCAGGACAGCGGACACGTGGTGATGCTGGAGCACGCGGACGAGGTCAACGCCGCGCTGGCGCGGTTCCTCGAGTCACTGGAGAGCGCGGAGGAACGGTGAGTCACGTCGTCAAGCTGTCGACCGTCGAAGACACTCGGGAGTTCGGCCTCCAACTGGCCGGGCTGCTGCGCGCCGGTGACCTGGTGCTGTTGACCGGCCCGCTGGGCGCCGGCAAGACCGCGCTCACCCAGGGCATCGGCGTCGGGCTCGGGGTTCTCGGGGACATCACCTCGCCGACGTTCGTGATCGCTCGGGTGCACCGACCCGACCTGGCCCGGGGCGGTCGGGTGGCCCTGGTGCACGCCGACGCGTACCGGCTGGGCGACGCCACCGACCCGCGTGCCGAGATCGACGATCTGGACCTGGACGCCTCGATCGACGAGTCGGTGACCGTGGTCGAGTGGGGCGAGGGCCTAGTCGAGCAGTTGGTCGACGCCCACCTGCGGGTGCGCATCGACCGCCGCGACGACGACACGCGGGTGGTCGAGCTGGACCCGGTCGGCGGCGACTGGGCGCGGCGCCTGGCGGCCCTGCACCCCTCGCCACTATCGACGAGGGGCGCCGGCCCGGCCGATCTGGAGCGCTAGGGCTGAAGGGGCATCGTCCAGCAGTTGGAGTAGGCGGTCCGGCCCGCGAGCCGGTCGGTCATCCAGGACACCGCGTCGCCCTGGTCGGTGATGAGCGGAACCAGGTGGTTGGTGAGGATCTTGTCCCCGAGGTTCGGCAGGCTGATGGCCTCGTAGGTGATGTTGGCACCCTTGCGGCACCAGTCCACGGCCAGCTGGCGGGCCTGCCGGTGGGGAACGATGTCGTCCTGGATGCCGGTCACCAGGCGTACCGGGCCGGCGGGCTTGAGCGTGCCGATGCGCTGGCGGTCGAGCGCCGCCTGCGCCGGGGGCGAGCCCGCGATGACGTCACCGACGGATTTGCCGCTGACGGTCCAGCTGGTGCTCTTCACGAAGCCGTAACCGAAGAGCACGTCGCCGACGCACATGGTCGACACGTCCGCCAGCGAACCGCCCTGCCGGTGCTGTTGATGTTCGCCTCGATGACGCCCCGCAGGGCCGGGTCGGACTGGGCGAAGCCGTTCATCGACCAGCCGAGCGCACCCGTCAGGGCGCTGCCGTCGATGCCCTTGAGGACCGAGGTCAGGTCGGCGGGCGGCGCGCCAACGTAGCTGCCGGCCAGTGGCAACTCGGGTGCGTAGGTGGGCTGAAGTTCCGCGGCCGCGGCGCTGGCGCCGCCGCCCTGGCTGTAGCCGTACAGGCCGACGCGTGAGTCCCGGGTGACCGACGCGCCCGGCACGGCGCGCGCGGCGCGGGCCGCGTCCAGCAGGGCGTGCCCCTGGTCGAGGTGGTTGACGTAGGTGTGCACCCGGTCGGTGGCGCCCAGACCGACGTAGTCGGTGACGACGACCGCCGCGCCGCTGGAGAGGAGGCGGTAGATGGCCAGGGACTCGTAGCCGACCGACACGGTGTCGCCGCGCAGGGTCAACGGGTACTGCAACGCCAGCGAGGGCACGCACTGGTCGCCCTGGCCCATGGTGCCGGAGGCGACGGCCACCAGTGGGCGCGGGCCGGTGCCCCGCCACGCCGCCGACGGTTCGATGTAGGCGCCGGTCACCCCGACGGCCTGGCCGTTGGAGTCGGTGGACCGGTACATCAGCCGGGTCGCCGTGCCCGGCATCGGGCGACCGTCGAGCCCGGGAATGCTCAGGCCGAGCGGCAGGGGCTCGCTGCGGATCAGCGTGCCGTTGGCGGCGGGCAGTTGGGCCGGTGGGTTGTAGAAGGCGGGGATGGTGACACCGCGGGAGACGACGGGCGTCGACCCGTCGGCGGCGGCGGCCGGTGCACCGGACACGCCCAGGCAGACTGCCGCTGCCGCCGCGACGGCCAGCACACGAGAGGAACGGGGACGGGGGTTCCTGTGGCTCACAGTTCACTCCTCACGAGCATTGATGGAGGTGAATGCAAGCTAACAGCGGCCCATACCTTAAGTGACCCGCCAGTAAGTTACGCTACGGTAACTTTCGTGGGTCGGCTCCGCGTCGTCGCTCAGTGACCGGTGCCGTGCGGTGTCGGTGGCGACTGGTAGGAAGATGGCGATCGACTACGAAAGGTTGCCGATGTCCGACGACGGCCCCACCCTGGACCTGCCGGCGCTGCTGCCGCAGGGCTGGCATACCGCGCTCACCCCGCACCTCGACCCGTCCCGCACCGCGGAGCTGGCCGCGTTCGTCGCGGGGGAATACGCCACCCGCGCTGTCTTCCCGCCGGTCGAGGACCTCTTCTCGGCCTACCGGCTCTGCGCGCCGGCCGACTGCCGGGTTCTGATCCTCGGGCAGGACCCCTACCACAAGGCGGGGCAGGCGCACGGGCTCAGCTTCAGCGTGCGGGAGGGCGTGACCGTGCCGCCGTCGCTGCGCAACGTCTTCAAGGAGCTGGGCGAGGATCTCGGCGTGCCGAAGCCGCGCGGCGGCAACCTCAGTGGCTGGGCGGCGCAGGGCGTGCTGTTGCTCAACTCCGTCCTCACCGTCCGTGAGGCCACGCCCGGCTCGCACGCCAACCGCGGCTGGGAGGAGTTCACCGACGCCACCATCCGGGCGCTCGACGCGCTGGATTCCCGGGTGGTCTTCCTGCTCTGGGGCGGCTACGCGCGCAAGAAGGCCGCCCTGGTCGCCAGCCCGCAGCACGTGGTGCTGGAGGCCGGGCACCCCAGCCCGATGAATCCGCGCGGTTTCCTGGGCAGCCGCCCGTTCAGCGCGGCCAACAAGGCGCTCGCCGACGCCGGCCTGCCCACCATCGACTGGGAGCGCACCGCCGGCTTACCGGCCGCTGGCTAGCTGCCGGGCCCGGTAGCGGCGCAGCAGGTCGCCGGCCCGCGGGTCGGTCAGCTCCAGTTGGGCCAGCGGCACCACTCGGTAACCCCGTCCAGCGTGGCGCACCTCGATCGTCTCGGGCAGCTCGTCGCACATCGTCGCCCTGATCTCGCCGTAGCGGGTCGACCAGAGGTGTTCGCCCTGCTCCTCGGGCTCCAACCGCACCCCGCCGAACTCACCCCAACGGGCGTTCCACCGCTGGCCGTAGGCCGCCTCCAGCCAGCGGGTGAACCGTTCCGAGTCGTGCCAACGCACGGCGATCTCCAGTGCGTCGACGGGCACCGGCGCGCCCTGCAACAGCGCCGCCGTGCCTCCGGTGATCACCTGCGGGAAGTCGGCGAGCCGGTCCAGCGCCCAATCCAGGCCAAGCTCGTCGATGCGCTCGGCAAGCGGTCGGGCGGCCAGTTCGGCGATCCGGGCGTCGAGGTGGGCGTCGAGCGGCTCGACCCCGACGGCCAACTGGACATCCATGGCGGCGAGCAACCGCTCCAACACCAGGATGCTGGGCGCCCGGTCGCCGCTTTCGATCCGGGCCACCGCAGCCTGGCTGACCCCGGCCAGTTCGGCAAGCTCACGCTGACTCAGCTCGCGCAGGTGTCGTTGTCGTCGCACGGTGGCACCGAGGAGGTGACGAGGCGAGTGGATGACATCCCGGCATGGTGGACCAGGCCGAACTGACGGCGATACCGCTGAGCAAGATTGATGACTCGCCGACATTCCTGGCCGGGGGATCGCCTCGGCGATGACCCGGCTCCGGACGGCGGGCCTCGCCCTGATGAGCGTGATACCTGTGAGGCATAAATATGGGTCTTGTGTCGGGTGTGTGGGTGGGGTGGTCATCTTCGGGGTAGTTCGGGTCGGTGGCCGCCGAG